>CAUHLX010000287.1 GCA_959606705.1 uncultured Bacillota bacterium
CTGGAGAGACATGTTTACGTTGAAACGTGCGCAGGGGGAACCGGTTTTTATGAACTGTTCGGAGGCGGAGGACGAGGATTTGGAATACATGCTCTGGGGTTTGACGAACGAAGGAAACGTGGCGACACTGGAACACTTGAAAGAGGAAGGCTTCGATTTTCATAAGCACATGGTGGAGTTTTACGCGAAAGAGGGCGGCAGCATCGATGGCGGCGTGGATATCACCGTGGAAGGGGAAACTACGGTGCCGGGTCTTTTCGCCGCCGGCGATGAAATGGGCAATTTTCGCGCGGACTTGGGCGGTGCGGCTGTCATCGGACATATTGCCGGGCGCGGCGCTTCGGAGTATTCCCGGGGCAGAAAGCTCGTTCCCGCCGAGAGCATGGCCATCGTGGAGAGCAGAGCCCGCTATTATGGCGAAATTCTGGCTCGGGAGGCAGATACGTCCTCACCTACTTGGAAGGAAATCAACGTGGCCATTCAGCAGGTCATGACCGACTACTGTGGTGTGGATGTTCGAAGCGAGCATCTGCTGACCACCGGCTTGCGGCATCTGAGGCGAATTCAAGAGAAAGCCAAAACCGTACACTGTGCGGACAGCCATGAGTTTATGAGGTGTCTCGAGGTGGAGGATCTGGGGCTCGTGGGAGAGCTGGCAATGCTCTGCGCACTGGAACGCAAAGAGATCAGGGGGAAGCATAATCGGGTGGATTATCCGTTTACCAACCCGCTGTACAACGATAAGTTTGTGGGAATCGAAAAGAAAAACGGTACGCCGGTGACCAGCTGGCGGAACAAGCGGAAATAGAAAGGAAGGGATCGCGATGCCTCCGATTATCAGTAAGAAGAAATGTGTGAGCTGCCATCACTGCGTGGAAATCTGTCCGGTGGATGTGTATGGGCTGGATCAGAAGAAGGGTCAGCCCCCGGCCATCAAATATCCCGAAGAATGCTGGCACTGCAATGCCTGCGTCTTTGACTGCCCCTCCGAGGCCATTTCCTTGAGGGTTCCGGTACCGGCCATGATGGTGTTCGTGGACGCACCGGGAAAAGAGCCCTCACGGTAGACTGCCGATTCGATTCGAGCGGCGAGGGTGGTTTTTAAACAGAAAAACAGCTTAAACCTTTAAACTCTCTCTTGCGTTTAAAGATAAGCTGTTTTTTTATTGCCGTTTTTAGGAGAAAGGGTGTTATGATGTAAGGAATCAAAGAAAGGACTGCCTTATGGAGCTTTAGAACTGTCATGCATATGCTTTTTAGGCAGAGAAAGGAGACGCCTATGTTTCCATTGTTCTTAATTATATTATCCGAGGAAGAAATTGACAAACTTCAGGAGATCGTTCGTTTGTATGAGAAGAAGCTGTATCTATTTGCGGTGAATCTACTTCAGGATCGGTGCGCGGCGGAGGATGTGGTGCAGGAGACCTTTTATAAGATCATAAAAGGGATCGACAGAATAGATGATGTCTATTCTGCTTCTACAAAAAGCTATTTGAACATGGTACTCTATCACACTGCATTGGATTTGATCAAGAAAAAAAATCGTGAGGAGAGTCTCTCCGAATGGGCGGAAGAGATCAATTTATCTATGGAAGATTCTATCGATTTGGACCAAGCCATTGCCGAGGGATCATTTGAAGGAGATATAGGCGATTTTGTCTCAAAATTGAGCCGAGATGACCAGGAATTGATTGAGTTGAAGTTTAGTAGGGACCTGTCCAACGAGCAAATTTCCCAATACTATGGCGTAGGAGAAGCGGCGATTAAAAAACGGTGGCAGCGGGCCAAGCAGCGGTTGGTCCGACTAATGGAAAAGAAGGGGGGTGCAAGCTGAAATGACAGGGAGTCCAAGTGAATTTGAACGCAAAATCATGGAACAGAAAAGTGAGACCGTTTTAAGATGTCTGGCGGAAGAAATTGAAACGCTGCGAGCGGCGGAATTGGATCAGGTTTTAATTGGCGCACAACAAGAAGAAGTTCCGGCGAGTCTTCATCATAAATTACTTAAGATGATCGAAGCGGAAAAGCTGGAGAGAAAAAGGAAACTGCGGAACGCGCGCATGAAGTCTATTATTAAGGTTTTCGCCTGCCTACTGATCGGAGTTGCCATCGTCGGAACCTTTCTGGTGACCAATGTGGAAGCAGTCCGCGAAAAGGTGTACCTCCTCTTCTATCAAGAGGAGAAGGATCATGTGAAAATGACCCCTGCGGAGATTCCCTATAATCCTGACGACCTGATCCCGAAGGAGTGGGAAGGCTTTTGGTACCCCAGTTATTTGCCGGAAGGCTATGAGTTGGTGTATGCGGATGCTGTGGGAGGGAGTAAAACCTTTATTTTTGAAAATGGAGAGAGGAAGATTAATTTGGAAGAAGGGCCGGCAAATGAGTTAAAATTAGCTTTGGATAATTCTGAAGGCATGCCTAAAAAAGTTGACACTAAATTTGGTGAGGCTTTTTATGTGGAAAGTGGTGAATGGGCTATGCTCAATTGGACCGATCACGAGATGATTTTTTTACTATATGCGCATTCGAGCGAAGACGAACTAATTAAAATATCTGAAAGTATGAGATATCAAAAAAATAATTAAATAATTTGCATAAAAGTGTCTCCCAAAACCCTCTTTCAATCGCTTTACTAGTAAAGGGATTCGAAAGGAGGGTTTTTATATGAAACGAAAAAGTTTCGCAATTTTAGTGCTGATCATGGTCTTAGGAGTTGGGGCTTTCACAAATGTATATGCGGATCCTCAGGAAACCGGACCACAGATCGAAGAAAGGATCGAAAGCAGATTTGGTGGAGTGGCGTATGTGGGCTATGGTTTAGACATATCTAATAATGTTGCTACAGCCTATGTGAAAATCACAGAGAAAAGTTCCGGTTTGATTGACTACATTAAGGTGACTGCAAAGGTCGTAGATCAGAATGGGAATTCCGTAGTAAACTGGAAGAGTGACAAAATTATTAAGAATTCGGCTGCGCAGTTTATTTTTAAAGAGACCTGCAAGTTAACGAAACGGGGAAGTTACAAGATGATATTTCACATGGACGCCTATAAGTCAGGATCAATCGTTGATCAGATGGACGGAGAGACAGATACCCGTACATATTAATTAGAGCAATTGTTTGAAGTTCAAATAAAAAGGGATCCCATACAGTATTATACGAGAAATAATTGGGGAAATAGGAGAGGCGGTGTATCCAATGTGGATTAACAAATTTGATATGAGTTGAAATTAGTACTACTTCCAGCAATAAAAGTAGTATACAGATGGAGTGCGATTTGGTATACTTCCTAAAAATGCAATGGGCGATTGTTGTTATACCATACTGTATAGTCACCTTGCTGCGCTTTTGAATAAACGTCTTAATGTTGAAAAGTGTGTATTTATATGAGGAGGATATAATGTTAAAAAAATTTATAGGTTTAACTATGGTTGTAGTTATAATTCTATCAAGCTTTTCTCTTTCATTTGCAATGGAATTAAAGGACGTTGCTAATGAAAACGAATTTAACGAGTATATGGATGCTTTATCTAATGCACTAGAACAAGATCAATCAATTTTAGAACATCCATTTGAAGAGCGTGTACTTCATTTTATCACAAAGAGTGGAAAAGTAGGTTCAGTAACAATTAAAACGGAAAAAATAAGTCCTACACCAAAGGCGAGTTGGGAAGTAGGCCTGGAAGATCTCCCATTAAGTGATGGTGTTTATAAACGTACGATCACAGCAGATGGAGCAACAATCTGGGGGGGACAAAGCGATTTGGTCTTACGTTTTCAGTTATCTAATAACGTGCGTAAGTTGACAATTATAGATGCAGAGGCCAAACTGCTTCCACCTGTAAGCTTTCAAACAATTGGTCTTAAAGCAGATATTTCATATAATGACGGTTCACAATCTCAAGCAATCGGATATTACAAAATGCAAGGAAGTCATGGGGCGCCAGTGAGAAGTTGGACAATGGCATCAACTTTAACCATAATGCAGCCTGGTGGTGTTGTTCGGATACGTACAGTCGCAGATAACTCTGGAT
>CAUHLX010000288.1 GCA_959606705.1 uncultured Bacillota bacterium
TGCTGAAGAGCTCCGGGGCACTGGATCAGCTGAGCGCGCTGCTGCCTGCCGAGGAAAGCATCGATTCGCTGATGGAGGAAGTGGAGGACATGCCTCTCAGCATCTGGATCGACAAGAAGAGCGGCTATCCCACCAAATACAGCATGGACATGGGGCCCATGATGCAGGGACTGTTTGCCAAGGTGTTTGAAGCAGCCGGACAGTCGGATATCGACTTCAAAGTCAACGCGATGACCTTGGATATGACCTGCCGAGATTTCGGAGCGGTGAAGCCCTTCGAGATCCCGGAGGCGGCGAAAAACTGAGGGGATCGGCAGCGAAAGCGAAGGAAAGGCGGGTATGCGGACATGGTCTCAAGATATTTGGAAATGATCCATGACATGTATGAAACGATGGATTCCATCCTGATCACGAATACGGAGGGGATCATCGAATACTGTACTCTGATGGATGAGGGGTTCAACAGCATCCGAAACGAAGAATACATGGGGAAATCCATTTTGTACGTCTATCCGGAGCTCACTCGGGAAAGCAGTACTCATTTCCAAGTGATGCGCACGGGAAAGCCTATTTTAGATAAGGTGCAGACGGTGACGGACCGGAACGGTCGGACCTTGACCTTTCTCAGCAACACGTATCCGATCATCCACAACGGCGAGATTCTGGGAGGCATCGAGGGAACCCTGGTGCTGGACAAGACCGGTTCGCCGGTGATGAAGAGCAAACGAATCAACCGGCAGGGCGAAAACGGCGAGAAGCTGTTTGAACTGGAGGACATCATCACGGAAAATCCGGCCATGAGGAAGGTCAAGGAGAAGGTGAGCTTGGTGGCGGAGGGCGAATCGCCGGTGATGGTCATCGGCGATACGGGAACGGGCAAGGAGATGATCGCTCAGTCCGTCCACACCCACAGCTTGAGGAGGAACGGACCGTTTATCTCGGTGAACTGTTCCGCCATTCCGGCAAATCTTTTGGAGAGCACCCTGTTCGGCACCATGAAGGGCAGCTATACGGGCGCGGAAAACCGCAAGGGGCTGTTTGAACTGGCCCACCGAGGGACTCTGTTTCTGGACGAGCTCAATTCGATGGAGATCAGCCTTCAAGGAAAAATATTGAAGGCCATCGAAGAGCAGCGGGTTCGCCGGGTGGGCGGTGAACGGGAAATCAGCATCGATATTCGTATGGTCTCCGCCATGAATGAAGATCCCTACGACGTGATCGAACGAGGGCAGCTCCGTCGAGACCTGTTTTATCGACTGGGAGTGGTGCAGATCAACCTTCCTCTGCTGAAGGAACGCCCCGAGGATATCATGCTTCTGGCCAATTCCTTCGTGGACCGTTACCGTCAGGCGACGGGCAGGAAGGTGGAGGGGATCAGCGCCATTGTGGAAACCATTTTTCTGAACTACGACTGGCCGGGAAACGTGCGAGAATTGAAGAACGCCATCGAGTACGCGTTCAATGTGATGAAGGACGATGTGCTCACGCTTCACGACGTGCCGGAGCATATTCTATATGAAAAAAAGCCCGTGCGGGAATCGAAATCCGGAGCGGGAGCGGAGCATGGTACGGTGGCGGACAGCGCTCACAGCGATGTCCGGGACGGGGGACTGACCTGGCGCAGGGAATTGTCCGACGGGAAGTCCGTCAATCAGGTGGTGGAGGAATTTGAACGAAAGATTCTGGAAAGCACCTTGACGGAGGCCGGAAATATCACCGACGCGGCCAAGGAGCTGCACATCAGCAGGCAGGCGCTTCAGTATAAAATGACCAAGTACGGGTTGTCAAAGTAGTAACTATTTTTGGCAGGCAAAAAATCTTGCGCGAAGTGCGCAAGATTTTTTGTTTTTGCGCAAGATTTCTTGCCTGAGCAGAAGGCTGAAAATCCTCCGCTCTCTCTTCGGAGAAATTGGAAAAAGTTTTTCCGAGGCCCGCAGAGCTTGAAAACGCTGAGGCAGAAGGAAATTCCAAAAGAAGATTCAGACAATTCGACAGGCTTGGCACGTAAGTTGCGTTATAGTAATGGCGTTGGTACAAAATGATAATCAACGGTGCGGCGAATCAAGATGATCCCCATGCCGACACCGCACTCTGGGGAAACTGCAAATCTGCGAAACTGCAAAGGATGCAAGGAGGAAAAGAAAAATGTTTAAGAACATCATTGTGAGAAGACCTAGCAAGACCATTGTGGAAGGTATCACTTCCGCTCCCGAGCTCGGCAAGCCGGATTATGAAAACGCGCTGAAGCAGCACGACGCTTATATCGAGGCACTGAAAGCCTGCGGCTGTGAAGTAACCGTTCTGGACGCGCTGGATACCTATCCGGATTCCTGCTTTGTGGAAGATACCGCCGTACTGACCAGAAAGTGCGCCATCATCTCCAATCCCGGCGCGGACAGCAGACGCGGCGAAGCGATGGAAATGTATCCCACCATCCAGAAGTTCTATCCGGAAGACAAGATCGAATTCATCAAATCCCCCGGCACGCTGGAAGGCGGAGACGTTATGATGGTTGGCGACCACTTCTATGTGGGACGTTCCGCCAGAACCAATGAAGAAGGAATCCGTCAGTTCATCGAGATTCTGGAAAAATACGGCCTGACCGGTTCCGAAGTACCCCTGGAGCTGGTTCTGCATCTGAAGACCGGCGTTAACTACATCGAGAACAACAACATGCTGGTTTCCGGCGAATTCGTAGAGAAGGAAGACTTCAAGAAATACAATCACATCGAGATTCCGGAAAATGAATCCTATGCGGCCAACTGCATCTGGGTCAACGACAAGGTAATCGTTCCCGAAGGCTATCCCACCGTGGAAAAGAAGGTTCGGGAAGCCGGCTACGAGGTAATCCTGGTCGACACCTCCGAGTACAGAAAGCTGGACGGCGGTCTTTCCTGCCTGTCCCTGCGTTTCACCGCTTTGAAGTAAGCGGCGTTTCGGGGCTGTTCTTTTGCGAGAGCAGCCCCGATTTTCACTTTTTTGGACTTTGTATACAAAATACATTCCGAGCCTGCGGCGTACCCAATTATGAGCCGCGGAAGGAAAATTAGGGAGACATTACATCATGAAAGAAGAGAGTGTAAAGAAGGGGAACGATGTTACCGTCGAAAACCCCAATGGTTTAGGAGTCATACGTTTATCTGCGTTCTCAATTGGCCTGACCTTGGCAAGCGGTATTTTCAGCATGTCAGGCGACATGGCCGCCAACGGCGCGAATACCGCGGCTGTTTTGACTGGTTGGGGCATCTGCGGGATCGGCATGATCGCGTTGATGATGTGCTTTTATCAGTTGAATTCCGTGAGACCGGACTTGAAGAGCGGTGTGTTCAGCTATGCAAAGGAGGGGTTCGGGGATTACATCGGATTCAACTCCGCCTGGGGCTATTGGATCAGCGCCATGCTGGCCAACGTATCCTTTGCGACGCTGCTGTTTGCGGCGCTGGGTTATTTCTTCCCGGTCTTTGGCACCGGCAATAATCTGCTGTCCATCGTGGGAGCTTCCATCCTCATTTGGTTCACCGTTTACCTGGTGATGAGAGGGGTTAGCCAGGCAGCCACCATCAATCTGATCGTGGTAATCGCCAAGCTGATGCCGATTTTGGTCCTCATTGTGGCCATCGTGTTTGCCCGGGCGTTCCGCCTGGATATCTTTATGAGCAATTTCTGGGGCGACGGCACCATGACCTTTCTGGATCAGGTCAAGGCGACCACGTCGACCACGGTTTGGGCGTTCATCGGAATCGAAGGAGCGGTGGTTATTTCCGGCCGTGCCAAGCGGTCAAAGGATGCGGGCCGCGCAGTGGTCATTTCCTTTGTTTCTCTGTGGGCGTTATATATGATTATTTCCGTTCTGTCCATGGGTGTCATGACCAGAGAGCAGCTGGCCGCGCTGGGCAATCCTCCCATGGCAGGCGTTCTGGAATATGTTGTGGGCGGCTGGGGAGCCACTCTGGTGAACTTCGCAGTGGTGGTCTCGCTGGGCGGC
>CAUHLX010000289.1 GCA_959606705.1 uncultured Bacillota bacterium
AAAGCTCAGCAGATAGCCGAAGAGAATCGCCAGGAGACCGGGAATGATAAAGTATTTGGCATAGTCGATTTCCTCGGGGTAAAACAGCAGGCAAACCAAAGGAAGCAGCACGGTGATCCCGATGAGGATGACAATGTAGCCTAAATAGCCCAGGATCAGCCGCAGGCCGGTGATGGGTGCGTTTGAATTCATGTTAAATGTGCCTCCCTGTGATGGAGTAGATGACACGGCCCTGCTCCGCGGGGTCCGAAAGAAGGATCAGCTTATCGTGGGGCAGCAGGAAAAAGTCTCCGTGAGGCACCATCATATCCGTCCCTCGAACCACGCAGCCGATGATAGCCTTTTCCGGCAGGGAGAGCTCGGACACCTGTTTGTTGCAGGCGGGACAGTTGCGGTCCAGTAGGAGCTCCGTAAGCACCACGCTGTTGTGTTCCACGGAGACGCTCTGCATCAGCGCGTTTACCGTGGACATCTGTTCGATGATGCCGGCCAGCATGTAAGTGGCGCTGATGGCCGTGTTGACTCCCAGCTTTTTAAAGACGTCCACGTTCTTCGGATTGGATACGATGGCCACCGCCCGCTTGATGCCCAGAATCCGTCTTCCGGCCTGACAGATCGCCAGGTTGTCGGAATCGAAGACCCTGAGAGCGATGATGATATCGTAGCCTGCCACGCCGGCGTCCTCCAAGGTGTAAATCTTGCTGGGATCGCCGTGGAAGATGGGGATGTCGTGGGTTTTTGCCAGATATCCGCAGTAAGCTTCATCCTCGTTGATCACCACCAGGTGATGTCCTTTTTTTAATAGGGAACCAATCAGGAAGTCGGCTTTGCTTCTGCCTCCCGCGATGACGATGTTCATTTCGATTCCCTCCTCTATTCCGGATCATCCACAACTTGTATGGATGAAAGCCGTTCAAATTCAGCCAGCGAAAGATCCGCCGGAAAGATTGCCTGGATGTTCAAGCCGGTGAGCAGACGCTTTTTATCGGTGTCGTACAGGCGGATGAACACCTCCCGAACGCCGTAAATGACGCTGGCGATCTGCGCAACCATGGAGTTGATGTTGTCCCGGTTGGCGGCGGCCAAAAAGATATCCGCGCGCTTGATCCCCGCGGCTTCCAGCACGTCCACATCCGTGGCGTCTCCGATCATCTGAAAACCGGTGTACGCCGCCGGAAGCTTGCGGAAAGAATCCGGGTCCGGGTCGATGATCGTTACGTCGTAGCCTTGCTCCGACAGAGCCCCCGCCAGCCGGCTTCCCAATCTGCCGCAGCCGGCGATGAGGACGGTTTTGGTCTTGCTGTGATGAAACATGTTTTCACCTCCGATCTTCCTAGTATAACCCCAAATGATGGCAAGATGGTAGAAAGATTTCCGAATTTCGGTAAAAAATCTGCCCCTTTGTAAAGTTTGTGTTAAATTGTCGTTCACAGTCTTGCGGATTTCGACGGAATCTCGTATAATGATCCAAATTTGCGGATCACTTTGCGGATAAGGAGCTTCCTATGAAATTACAGTTGACCGGCATCAAAAAATCTTTTGGCGAAAAAGCAGTGCTGAAGGATTGCTCTTTCTCCTTTGAAAAAGGCAAGATTTATGGCCTTCTCGGCAGGAACGGCGCGGGAAAGACTACCTTATTCAACTGTCTCACCGACGAGCTCCAACCGGACGGAGGACAAGCGGCGCTGGTGGATTCGGAAGGGGTGCGGAGCCCGCTCGGACCCGAACAAATCGGTTACGTGTTTTCCACACCCGTTTTGCCGGACTTTCTCACCGGCTATGAGTTCATCAAGTTCTACATGGACATCAACCAGGACAAAATCGCCTCCGATCAAACCATTGACGACTATTTCGACCTGGTGAAAATCGAACGGACGGACCGGCACCGGCTGATCAAGGGGTATTCCCACGGCATGAAAAACAAGGTGCAGATGCTCTGCTTCATCATCGCCCGCCCGCCGGTGATTCTATTGGACGAGCCGCTGACTTCCTTTGACGTGGTGGTGGCGCTGGAGATCAAGCAGCTTTTAAAAGAGATCAAGCATCAGCACATCATTATCTTTTCCACACACATCCTCCAGCTGGCCACCGACCTGTGCGATGAAATCGTCGTGCTCAGCGAGGGAGAGCTGCGGCAGGTAGAGCATGAAATGCTGCAAAGTCAGGATTTTGAATCACGGATCATCGGCCTTCTGAAAGAAGAGGACACTTATGAATAACACGCTGAAACAGATTGTCCATCTGAAAGCGGCCCTTTGGGTCAACGCATTCTATTACTATTTCAAGAGACTCTGGCTGGTGGGAAGGTGGATGCCGGACACCATTTACGCGCATTACGAAGTTAAGAAAACGCTGGCGGTCGTCGCGGTGGTTCTCCGCCAGCTCTTCGACTTCTGCGGAAAGCCGCTCTATCTGCTGACCTTTGTGGGTCTGCCGGTCCTATTGCTGTCCGATTCCGGTCCCGGGACGCGGGAGACGGGCTTTGATGCCATGGTACAAATCCTGTTTTTCCTGAATTGTGTCATTGGTTCGCTGGGCGACAGCCAAATCTTCACGGTCACCCGGGACAAGGTCACCTGTATCAAGTATCTGCACATGGATGCCCGCGCTTATCTCCAAGGCGCCCTGGCGTTCAAATACGTGCCCTTTTTTGCTTACTATCTGCCTTGGATTCTGATTGGCGCCCGGCTGCTGGGCGGAACCCTCCTGCAAGGATTTTCAGTCTGGCTGATGCTCCTTTCCTTCCGCATGATAGGTGAAATGCTTCAGCTGGTGTATTTTGACCGTACGGGAAAGGTTCTTTCTCGAAGCATGATTTATGATTGGGTGGTAATCGGTGTGGGACTGACGGGAGCCTACCTTCCGATCCTGTTGGGCCGGGGCCGGCCGCTGGCCGCGATTCTGCTCCACCCGGTCTGCGTCGTCGTTTCTGTGGCCCTAGGCGCGTTTAGCATCTGGTTTATTACGGTGGGGTATCGCAGCTACGAAGAGAAATATCACCGTTCCGTCGATTTGAATTTTCTGTTGTCCAGTCTCTTGAAAGCTTCCTCCGTCACGGCCTCCGGCTTTAAAGAAGTGGAAATAAAGGAAAGGGACGCGGCGGTTTCGGAAGCGGAAAAAGAAAAATTCAAGCGCCTGAACGGTTATTCCTACCTCAACGCTTTGTTTTTTGCTCGGCATCGGCGGCAGCTGGTAAAGCCGCTCTATTACCGGCTGATCGCGGCGGGAGGGATGTTTGCCGCCGCCGTGACTTTCTTCCTTGTGAATCGTGAAGCCGCGGTCCGGCTGAGCGGCAATATGACCGCCCTGCTGCCCTTCTTTGTCTATATCATGTATTTTATGACGGTGGCGGACAAGGCCAGCCGCGCTATGTTCTACAACTGTGATAAGGATCTGCTGCGTTACGCCTATTATCGGCAGCCGCAGACGATTCTCAAGAATTTTAAAATCCGCCTTCTGCGGGTTTCCTTCTACGATCTTGCGGCGGCGGGAGCCGTATGCCTGGCGGCCATCGGGTTCTGCCTGCTTTGCGGCGTCGGTGTTTTCGATCGGAATCTGCTGCTGTTTTGCGTTTCGATCCTGCTGTTATCGGTGCTGTTTACCGCACATCATCTCTGTCTCTACTACGTCTTTCAGCCGTACTCGGAAAGCCTGCAAGTAAAAAATCCCTTCTATTCCCTGGTCAATGTGGGAATGTATGTCCTCTGCTTTTTATGCCTGCAAATCGAGGTCGGTGGATTGGTGTTTACGATGCTGGTTCTGAGCTTCACCATTCTATATATCACCGGCGCGCTGGTCCTGGTGTACTACCGGGCGCCCCAATCGTTCCGGATAAAATAGCTCGTCGGAAAAAATGGAAAAGCCTGCTAAGTCAATGGGAAAAACCGTGACTTCGCAGGCTTTTTCGCGGGATGGAAGGGGTGAAAAAGATTGTCTTTCATACTGCACTATGCTAAAATTAATAGGAG
>CAUHLX010000290.1 GCA_959606705.1 uncultured Bacillota bacterium
GGACTTATCCCCGCCGAACGTACCGTCGGAATAGCCGGTCACATAGCCGCCGTTGGCCATGGAGGAAACCTCCTTGCTGTACCAGACGGAGGCCGGGACGTCGCTGAAGGAGTTGGCGGTGGTGGTAATCTCCGCGCTGCGCTCCGGAGTCAGCAGACGGTAGAGCATGACAGCAGTCTCCGCTCTGGTAATATTGCGGTTGGGGCCGACGGTGCCGTTGGCGTAGCCCCGGACGTAGGCCACATGGTCTTTCGCGTTCAGGGCGCCGTTAAAGGTCCATCCGGCATAGACAGTCTTGTTGCTGTTCATGGTGACGGAGGTGATCTTGTTAGTCGTTCCCTTGTCGGAATACCAGCCGGTGAAGGTGTAGCCCTCGCGGGTCGGGACCTTCTCCAGTTTCACCGTGCTGCCGGAGGAATAGCTCTCGCTGGGATAGGCCGTTCCACCGTTGGATTCATAGGTCAGCGTGTAGTTGGTCACGGTGCTGCCACCGCCACCACTGGAATTTTCGGTGTAGGTGTTGGTAAATTCAGCAGCCTCTACCACATTGGAACCGGAATCTACGATGGCCACAGTCTCATTGGGGTTGATCCAGATATAATACTCGGCGTCATCGTATGTCCAATTCGCCGCGCCGTCGTTCTTCTCCTTCAGCATATAGCTGACGCCATTGTGTCCTGCGGGGATGGAGACATCCACTTTGACCGTTTTGTCAAAGGTGCCCTCGCCGTCAAAGGTCTCCGTGGAATTGACAAGCGCACCGCTTGCGTCGTACAGCTCAAAGGTGAAGCTGGCCGCGCCGGGAGCCACATTGCCGCCCTGTACAATGGTTTTGCTGATGAGAATTTCCGCGGTAAACTCCGTGGGGGCAAATTCGGTGTAGGTGTTGATAAATTCGGCCGTCTTTACCTCTTCCTGGCTGGAATTTCTGATGACCACACCACCATAGGGGTCGATCCAGATATGATACTCGGTGGTGTCGTATTCCCAGTTCTCCGCTCCGTCATTCTTCTCCTTCAGCGTGTAGCCGACGCCGTTCGGATAATTCGTGAGCGCAGGAACCGTGATCTCGATCTCTTCATTCGCAGTTTTTGCTCCGGTAACGGTCAGGGTGTTGCCGGTAACGGTGAGGTCGGGATAGCCTTCACCCCAGGGTGTCAGATCAAAGGTAAAGGTGGTTTCGCCGGGAGCAACATCGCCGTTGCCAAGCTGCACGGTTTTCTGAATCGGTATGGTTACCACAAAGGGTTCAGACGGCTCGTGAATCTCTTCCCACTTCGCATAGAGGATGGTATCGGCTGTGATGGCATTGTTCTCAAAAATGAACTCATCACCCAAGCCTGTAAATCCGTTATTCGCGTCGTAGCTTCCTTCATACCAGCCCTGGAAGGTATAGCCCGTTTCGGTGGGGTCGGCAGGCTTCTCTGCCTTTTCGCCCGCTTTCACATGCTGAAGGTCAACCGGCATTCCGTGACCCTGCATGTCAAAGGATACGGTGTACGTTGGCTGGTAGGTGTTGGTAAACTCGGCAGCCACACCCCCCAAAGCTGGGCTTCCGATACTCAATTTCGGCTGTCCGTCGATCTTTACCGTATAGTTGTAATGTTCGCTCAGAGCGTCAGGACCTTCAGCAAATTCTCTTTCGATGGTAACCGTATAGCTTTTATCGGAGTATGTCCAGCCGTCCACGCCGTCGTTCTTTTCGGTCAGGATATAGTCGAACGTAGTGTATGTATCGTGTGTTTCATCTTCCGGGAAATTGCCGGACAGGTAAATCAGATATTGGACATCCGCATCCTTTGCTGCATCACTGGTCAGTTCCTCGGCAGTAAGAGTCAGCTCAGGGGCGCCGTCCACAGGCGTCAGCTCAAAGTTAAAGCTTTCCCCGCTGGTAAATCTTTCGTCGTCCTGCATCTCGATTTTCCGAACAGGTATGGTTACGTCCGCAAAGTAGTTGATATTATGCGCCCATTCCGAAAGGAGGACGATGTTCTCATTGATGGGAGTGTTCTCAAAATCGAACGGTTCCTCCTCATGGGAACTGTAGAGGCCAGTGTCCTTATCGTATATCCCTTTATACCAGTCAAGGAACTTCTGGTTCGTGTAGGTCGGGTCGGCAGGACGCGCTACCGTTTCGCCCGCTTTCACCGTCTCGATAAACTCGTCTCCATAGGATCCCAACGAAAACGTTACGGTGTAGGTGTCTGCAGGCTGCTGGGGGTCTCCCCCAGTTTCCTCCCCAATTGTATACGTCTTCCAGGCATAGCACTGGTATTCATCGCCGCTACTGTATTCCAGTTCTTTTCCATTCAGCGTAACGATGTCACTGCCCGTAAATTCGCTCCCTTGGATCACAAACTTTACGCGATATTCTTTTCCCTCTTCAAATGTGTCCGAAAGCGCCAATTCTTCTCCGCCGCAGGTCACCGTGGAATTTTCTTCCCAACCTCCGCGTTCTATGCAATAGTAACCGCCCACAGACTTGATCTGCGCAAAAAAGTCTCTGACTGTCTGACCTGCTTCCGGAGGATCGCCGGTAAAGGCAAGGAGGTTCCCATACTTCCAGTCCGCATGGAGGGTGATGTCGGCTGTGATGGGAGTGTTCTCAAAATCAAACACTACGTTGGACCCTTCGGCATACCAGCCCCGGAAGGTATGGCGGGGGTAGATCGGGGCGGCCGGCTGGGTTGCTTTCTCGCCCTCTACGACCACCTGCCGCGGGACAAACTTTCCATTAACCCCCGTGTCGAAGAATACGGTGTAGGTGGTAACCGGTTCCGGGACCGGAACATCCAGGACCTCTATCAGATTGCTTGCATAGTCGCTTCCCTGATCCCCGTAATGCTCGTTGAACACATACACGGTTTTGCCGGCCATGTCAATGCCGGACAGGTCAACCGTCACGCTGTCTCTTTGGGAGGATTCTTCGGACAGATCTTTCACTCTGCCGTAGTGGGTATATTCCCCGGTTTCGCTGTCTTCAATGAGGACGGAAATATATTCGTTCTCTCCGACTTCAGCAGAATGATAGGAAATTTTAAGCTGATTCTTCTCTTCATCATACGTTCCAGATGCAAAGAAGCTGATGCGAGCCTTGTCCAGCAGGGTCACTTCCCAGAGCCATCCGGCCTCCATCATTTGAGTGGTGACCGTCTCGATCTCGGCAACTTTGCCGCTGCCGGCATATTTTGCCAGGACGGCGGACGAGAAGAGGACCTTGCCCGCATCCAGATTAAACGCGGGGCGGACGCCTAAATTGCTCGTCACCTTTGCGCCGCTGTAACCGGCGTCGCCAGCGCCATCGACATAGGCGGCGAATCTCGTAAAATCACTGACGTCGCGGAGCCACCAGGAGCCGTATGTACCAGTAGGATTATCAAGTTTCCCGATCGCATAATCGGTTCTGGCTGCAACACGGGAGCTGGCATTTCCCAGTCCGTATGCTGCATTCTTCGCTTCCTCAACGGACAGCAGAAATACCCTGTCGTATACGCCATATGAGACGTACGGATCAGAAACATTCTCATCCGCCTCATTAAATGTGTTGCTGATTGCAAGCTCTTCTTTCTCTGTAAACGCGCTGGACAAAAAATCATCTTTCAGCCAGGTGCGGATCTCGGACGATTTGACCGAGCCCTGCACGCTCGAATCGGTATTTTGTGTAGCCCAGATCCCGCAGGAAGGGTCGTACCGCTTAACGTCCAGGTTCTTTCTGGAAAGCATAAAAACGTTCTCGGAGCCGTTTTCAAGCACGGTCCATATGATCGGATCGATACGGAAGTACGGGCCCATTTTGTTATTATCGGCATCCGTGTCCTTGATCCAGTCGACAGTTTCTTCGCCTTCGGGTTTCTTACTTCCCAGACTTGTCTGCGGATATTCGCCGAAAATGACCCTGGTACCCTGCGTCAGGGCATCCGTTCCTTTTACAATCGCGGGCGTTCCGCCTTCAT
>CAUHLX010000291.1 GCA_959606705.1 uncultured Bacillota bacterium
TTTTTTGCTTTCATTAAGCTAACCGGAAATAGCATAATAATTTTCTATTTTTTATATCTAAACACTTTCAATCAAACCTTCGGATATAAATTAGCCCTTCCACCCGGCTGGACCCGTAAACGAACCAAGAGAGCTCAAGGTAAAAAGGCCAGCAGAAAATACTTGACAAGAATCACCTGTCAGCGTATGATAATCATAATTCCTAGTAATTTAGTATGAATAATATGTTTTAGCATTGGAACATAAAAATGAAGGAGTGGATTGTTATGAAAAAGAAACCGACACCGAAATTTGAAACGCTGCAGCTTCACGCGGGCCAGGAGGAGCCTGATCCGGCCACCGGTGCCCGCTGCGTTCCCATCTATCAGACCTCGTCTTTTGTGTTCGCGGATTCGAATCAGGCGGCCGGTCGGTTTGGTCTCACGGAAAGCGGCAACATCTACTCTCGTCTGATGAATCCCACCTCCGACGTATTCGAACGGCGGATGGCCGCTCTGGAGGGCGGCATAGCGGCTCTGGCTACCGCTTCGGGAGCGGCGGCCATCACCTATGCCATTGAAAATATCGCTCACGCAGGCGATCACATCGTGGCCGCGGACACCCTGTATGGCGGCACCTACAACTTATTCGCACATACCCTGGCTGACTTCGGCATCGAAACGACCTTTGTCAGCTGCGACAGCGAAAATGGCCTCGGTTCCGAAGAAATTCTAGCCGGATTTGAATCGGCGATTCGTCCCCATACCAAAGCCATCTATGCGGAAAGCCTGGGCAATCCCAATTGCAGTGTCCCGGATATCGAAGGCTTGGCCAAGCTGGCCCACCGCCACGGTCTGCCGCTGATCATCGACAACACCTTTGCCACTCCTTACTTGCTCCGGCCCATCGAGCACGGAGCTGACGTGGTCGTCCACTCCGCCACCAAATTCATCGGCGGACACGGCACCTCTATCGGCGGCGTCATCATAGACGGCGGCAGGTTTGACTGGTCCTCCGGCGGACGCTTCCCCTGCCTCAGCGAACCGGATCCCAGCTATCATGGCGTCCGTTTTGTGGAAGCCGCGGGGGCCGCCGCGTATATTACCAGGATCCGCGTCACACTGCTGCGAGATACCGGGGCCTGTCTCAGCCCCTTTCACTCCTTCCTCTTCCTTCAAGGACTGGAAACCCTCTCTCTGCGAGTGGAACGGCACGTGAAGAACGCACTGGCCGTCGCGGACTTTCTGGAGCGTCATCCAAAGGTGGAACGGGTCAATCATCCCTCCCTGCCGAAGCATCCTCACCACCGGCTCTATCAAAAATATTTCCCCCAAGGCGGCGGTTCCATCTTCACCTTTGATATCAAAGGCGGCGAGGAAGAAGCCAGAGCCTTCATCGACCGGCTGGAGCTGTTTTCCCTGCTGGCAAACGTGGCGGATGTGAAATCTCTGGTGATTCATCCCGCCAGCACCACTCATTCTCAACTGAAGGAGGAAGATCTGCTTCGCTGCGGCATTCGCCCCGGAACGGTTCGTCTTTCCATCGGAACCGAACACATCGACGACATCCTGTTCGATCTGGAACAGGCGCTGCATTGAATTTGATGATACACATTTAAAAAAAGAAAGCATAGAAAAGGAGAAAAAAATGTCTGCAATTGCTAAGAAAATTACCGATCTGATCGGCTACACACCCCTGCTGGAGCTGTCAAACTATGAGAAAAACCACGGCCTGAATGCCAGGCTGATCGCTAAGCTGGAAGCCTTCAACCCGGCGGGCAGCGTAAAGGACCGCATTGCCAAGGCCATGATCGATACCGCCAGAAGTCAGGGACTGCTGCCGGAAGGCTCGGTCATCATCGAACCCACCAGCGGAAACACCGGCATCGGCCTCGCGGCGGTCGCCGCCAGCTATGGCTACCGCATCATCCTCACCATGCCCGAAACCATGAGCGTGGAGCGGCGCAGTCTGCTGGCCGCCTACGGAGCCGAGCTGGTCCTCACCGAAGGAAGCAAGGGAATGAAAGGCGCCATCGCCAAGGCGGAAGAGCTGGCGGCGGAAATTCCCGGCAGCTTCCTTCCCAGACAATTTGAAAATCCGGCCAATCCCGCGGTTCATAAGGCGACTACCGGGGTGGAAATCTGGGTGAACACCGACGGAGAAGTAGACCTATTCGTCGCGGGCATCGGCACCGGTGGTACCATCAGCGGCGTAGGTGAATATTTAAAAGCCCAGAAGCCCGGCATCAAGGTGGTAGCCGTGGAGCCGGACAATTCGCCGGTGCTTTCCGGCGGCGCTCCCGGTCCTCATAAAATCCAGGGAATCGGCGCCGGCTTCGTTCCCGGTACTCTGAATCAGGAAATCTACGATGAGGTCATCCGGGTCAAGGACGAGGACGCCTTCGCCACCGGCCAGGAACTGGCGCAAAAGGAAGGACTTCTGGCGGGAATTTCCTCCGGTGCCGCGGTCTGGGCGGCGTCCCAGCTGGCCCAGCGGCCGGAAAACGCCGGAAAGACCATCGTAGTGCTGCTGCCGGACACTGGCGACCGCTACCTCTCCACACCGATGTTCGCGAAATAAGCTTGTCTTCGTACAATCGCTGAACATTCAAAAGCGGATCTCTTCCGAGATCCGCTTTTTTTACGCTTGCTTGTTTCAAACCACTGAGCTTCGAAGCCTTGTTTGTTCCGTAATTGAGCCTTGCTCCGCAAATTTAGAAGGGTCCGTAATTGATGAAGTCCGCAAAGATGATGAACGCAGACTGAAGCACGAACATGATTCCGAACAGCGGCAGAAAGAATTTATACCATCTGTCCAGAGGAATTTTGGCGATTCCGCAGATGACCGCACAACCGGCCGGCCACAGCGCGTTGGAGAATCCGTCTCCGAACTGATATGCCAGCACCGCCACCTGTCTATTCACGTCCGCCAGATCCGCCAGCGGGATCATGATGGGCATCATCGCCGCCGCCTGACCGCTTCCCGACGGGATGAAGAAGTTTACGATATTCTGAGTGACCAGCATCATTTCCGCCGTCGCCCAGGAAGGAAGTCCGTTCATCAAGGTGGCCATGCCGTTGATGACGGAGTGAATGATCATTCCGTCGGACAGGATTACCAAAATGGATCTGGAAAGCCCTACCACCAGAATCGCAGGAATCATATCCGCACAGCAGGTCACCAGATTCTTAGCGATGGCTGCCGGCCCCATTCTGGCGATCAGCGAGGAGATGATTCCGGAGATGATGAACACAGCACTCATTTCATTGATGTACCAGCCCAGTTTGAGGGAACCGAATACGATAAGTACGATGGTCAGAACCATGCCCAGCATGAGGATCATATGTGTCTTGGTGAATTCCTGCGCTTCCTCACTGTCCAGATCCAGCTTAAAGGTGGAGTAATCGAGATCCGCCACCACACTTTTGGCCGGATTCTTTTTCACCTTGGCCGCGTAACGCAGGACAAACAGCACCGTCACCGCGTAGAAAATCACGAAGATGACCCAGCGCAGCGCAAGCCCCGAGAAAATCGGCAATTCTCCGAAGGACTGAGCGATCCCGATGGTAAAGGGATTGGTGGTCGCCGAGGCGAAACCCACCATACAGGCCAAACTGGAAATACACAGCCCTACCACGGCGTCATAGCCCATGGCGATGCTCAAAGCCACGAAGATGGGAATCAGACCGTACACGGTCTCCATCTCTCCGTAGGTGGAACCGGCCAAAGCGAACACCAGCATGACCAACGGAATAAACAGCTTGCTGTCCCTGGCTCGCCCTTTTAATAGCTTATTGATCATTGCGGTAAACGCGCCGGTCTGTAGAATCGAGTAAACCCAGAAATAACCGAATAAGATCAAGAAAATGATCATCGCCCCATCGATAAAGCCTTCCTGGATGCCCACAAACATGCGGAAGGGCGACACCGGCGACTGAGCCACGTTCTCGAAGGATCCCGGCACGACCTGCT
>CAUHLX010000292.1 GCA_959606705.1 uncultured Bacillota bacterium
GATGGGAAAGGGCAATCGACTGTTTCGGACGAATGCTTTGGTCAGCATCATTCTGATCGTAGGCTTCCTCCTTACGGCGGTGCTGAGCTATCGGGCGAACTATCAGGCGTCTTTGAATAATATTGAAGAGGTCTCGTCCCTGACCGCGGAGGGGATCTACTACCAATTATCGGGGATGTTTACCAGACCGGTGAACATTTCGCTGACCATGGCTCACGACAGCCTGCTGGTGGAGCATTTAACCAAGGAAGCCCAGCATCTCGACGACGTGGAATACGAAGAAACCATCAAAAACTATCTGGATACCTATCAGGAAAAGTACGATTTCGATTCCGTGTTTTTGGTTTCCGCCGTTTCGGGGCGCTATTATAATTTCAACGGACTGGACCGTGTTCTGCGGGAGGGAGATCCGGAAAATGTCTGGTATTTCGACTTGCTGGACAGCGGACAGGAATATTCCATGAATGTGGACAACGACGAGGTGTACGGGGCCGACAACGAGATCACCGTCTTTGTGAACTGCAAGATTTGGGGAGAGGATGGCTCGGTGATCGGCGTGGTAGGCGTGGGAATCCGCATGGATTACTTAAAAGAGCTGTTGGAAGGCTATGAAGATAAATTCGATGTCAAAGCCAGCTTGATCAACGAAGAGGGGATCATCGAGATTTCCACCAGCTACACGGGTTATGAAAAGACGGATTGGTTCGAGGTCTACGGACGGGAGGCCATTCGGAAGCAGATCCTGGGATGGAAGGAGTCTTCCGAAAACTTGGAGCTCTGGACGGATTCCAACCCGGAGGGTACTTCCAAAAGCTTTGTGGTCAGCCGGTACATTCCCGAATTATCATGGAGCTTGATCGTCGATCAGAATACCGGGCAGGTGATCGCCGAAATGCGGGCCCAGCTGTATCAGACCTGTTTTATCCTGGTCGCCGTAGTGCTGATCGTGCTGCTGGTCATCACCGCGGTGATCCGCAATTTCAACCGGCAGATCACGGAGCTGGTGGAGGAGCGGCAGAATATGTTCAAAAAGGCCACGGAGCAGCTCTATGACAGTATTTATGAGCTGAACCTCACCCAGAACAGCTATGTGGGGAAACAGACGGAGGAGTATTTCGCCAGTCTTGGGGCGGAGGGTCTGCCCTTCGACCAAGGCCTGCGGGTCATCGCCGCGAAACAGATCAAAGAGGAATACCGGGAGGGCTACGTAGCCATGTTTTCCCCGGAAAACGCCATCCTTCAATACGAGGCCGGGAACGATCATCTTCGGTACGATTTTCTGATTGCCCTGGACGGCATTCACTATCACTGGATGCGGGTGGACGCTTATCTGTTCTACTCCGAAGAAGACCACTCCATCCACATGTTTGTCTATCGCAAGAATATCGATCGGGAAAAGAAAAAGGAGCTGGAAGCGCAAACCGATGAAATGACCGGATTTCTTACGAAGAGCGCCACCGAACGGTTTATTGACAAGTGGCTTCTGGAAAAGCCGGAAGAGCGATACGCGTTTTATATTATTGATATCGATAATTTCAAACAGGCCAACGACCAGTTTGGCCACGCATTCGGAGACGACTGTATCCGCCGATTCGCGGAGATCGTGAGGCGGCACTTCGACGAGGGAACGGCCATCGGCCGGGTCGGGGGTGACGAGTTCGTGGTCTTTCTCCCGATTTCCGATGAGAAGTGGGCGGAGGAAAAAGCGGAAGAGCTGCATCAAGCGCTGGATACGGTCCATACCAAGGAGGCCGCCAGCTGGCACATGTCCGCCAGCATCGGTGTGGCGTTAGCGCCGGAGGACGGAAGCCGTTTTGAGCTTCTGTATCAGCGGGCGGATCAGGCGCTCTATCAGAGAAAACAAAAGGGAAAGAATGGGTATACCATGTACTCTCACTTAGACTAATCGCGGCGTGGCGCATCGTTTGGTTTGATCGATGTGGAAAAACGCGTTTCGATCATAATGAAAGGGGCCTCGCGGCGTTTATCCGGCCGCGAGGCCCCTTTCACATCATCTTCTTGGCACAATTTGATTAGGAAAGTGTATTGGTAAAGCCGCCGGGACACGCGCCGCCCGACGAAAGGATGCTGCGAATCTGCCGTTCCCGATTGGCGGCGATATTGCCGCCGGGCATGGCGGCCACGGTATCCGAATAACCGGCGTAATATTCCTGGAAGCAGGACTGGCAGGGATTGTACTGATCCGGGACCACCCCGTCACGCTGACCGGGATTGATGATGCAGGAAGTGGTGCCGGAGCCTGCACAGACTTTTTCGAAAACCAGATCTTCCATAACGGTAATCTCGGGGCTTTGATATCCTTTTGTCGAAGTCATTGCTCTCTTCCTTTCTATTTGACGAAGAACTTTTTATCAGTGTTTCGGAGCTGTTTCACATGTTCTCTGCCCTATATTATATGGAATGAAATCGAGAAAGTCAATAACAGATATTATTTGATCAAGCCTTACGCATCAAGAATTTTCAAGGGATACAAGAGAGCGAAGGTTTGCGGGGAGCTTGGTGGTACGAGTCACCCCGGCGGACCCCACCTGTTCTACGGTGAGAAACAGAGCCTCGCTGAGATCGGCCCCGTCCAGATTGGCGTCTCTCAGATCCGCTCCCAGGAGATTGGTCCCCGTGAAGCGGCAGTGAGACAGATCCGCGGCGATCAGCAAGGAACTCCCCAGATCTAGCCCGGACAGATCGGTTCCTTTCAAACATTTGCCCATCAGGTCCGGCGCTTTGCCCGCAGACCCCGACGAACCGGCGGCAGTGAGCGCGGTGGCCGGGATGCGGCCGGAGCCGGGAACGGGGGCGGGGCCGGCGTTGGTGCTGGGGCTGGCTCCGGCTCTGGCCTTGGCCTTGGCTCCGGCGCTTAAGGCCTTCCGAACCAGATGAAAGGATCTTTTTAATAGGGAATTGACTCGCTGCCGGTAATCCTCCAGGCTCAGCGAACAAATTTCGCTCGGACGCAATCCGGTCATTCGCAAGTTTTCCGAAATGAGAGAGTCCATCTCCGGTTGCAGAGACTCCGCCGGGACGAGAGAGGAGGCTTCCAGGAGGAACCAAAGCATCTGCTTGAGACGAAATATGGTCAAAAAGAGGTCGGAGGTCAAAGGACTTTCGGCATCGAAAATCGGGGCCGACAGCGGATCGGAAGGCCGTTTCGCCTCGCGTTCGATCCGTTCCACGGCGGCTTGTCCGGCGCCGAAGCAGTCGTAGGCCACACAGCCCTTCAAACCTCGCTTTCGCAGCTGTGGATGGATCGCACAGCGAAAGTCGGAGGAGCGCAGGTGGGGGCAGGGGAGCCCGGGCGGTTTGTCAGCGGGAAACCCTTCGGACTTGGCGAAGTACAGCGCCACACAGCAGAGGCCGCGGCAGCGTTGGCAGTGCCCTACGCATTCCGCCAGCAGCTCGGGGTAGGGACAGGGCTTATGGATCGATTGCATGGGAAGCTCCTAACTGTCTTTTGACTTTTCAATGGGAATCACGATTCGGCGCAGATATTCCTCCGGGTCCGAGTTGGTGAGAATGCTGAACAAATCCTCCTCGTAGGCGTCACCGCAGATCCGCCAGCCATCCCGTCGGATTTGTTCCGTCACACGGCGGTAGGTGGCCGGGAGCCGTTTTGCGGGTCCTCGATGATAGCCCGTGGCGTACCAGCCGGCGGGCCGCGTGAGAGACGGCAGAGCGGGCGGGGCCGATTCCGGCGGCAGCAGGATGGCGTAGCCGGCCAGCCGAGGGCCTGCTCCACTGTTCAGATAGCCTCTGGGAATGATGCCGCAGACCGGATTTTCAAAATCGATCTGCAGCTCCCGCGCGTGTTTGCACAGCTGAATAAAGCTTTGCAGCTGTTCCTTCTCACTGCTGTCGCCGCAGGCCTCGAATAAGAAATCACAGCGTTCGTGAGCGGC
>CAUHLX010000293.1 GCA_959606705.1 uncultured Bacillota bacterium
GCCCGAGTCGAAAGGCCGTGAAAAAACCGGCGGTTCAAGCCGCCGGCCAACGATCCAGGTAGGCGTCGATCCTCCCGGCCCAGTCCACTTCATTCTTCGCTTCCAGCGCAAACGCCGCGGCGCTGTCGAAAAACTGCCGGAGCTTGTCCGGCCCCATCTCCCCGGCGTAGAGCTCGGACCGTTTCAGCATCCGCACCCATTGGGAAAGCTCCAGCGGCACGATTTTGGCCCTTCCGCCGTAATAGGAAATCTCCACCTTGTTGAGCATGTAAAAATGAGCTCTGGCCGCCGGATTGACCGTCGGAGCCACAAACAGACAATAGGTTTCTTTCCCGGTCTTCATTTTCAGCTGCCCATAGTGCCGGGCCACCGGCTCCCCCTCCGTTTCGTACTGCCGCTGTCCGGACTGCAGCGTCACTTCCACGGACAGAGCAAACGTCTCGTAGTCACATTCGATATCCGCCATGTTTCCCTGGGCTGTGGACAGAGGCGCTCCTTCATCATCCACCTTGAAATTTCCCCGCACCGCACCCTCCGCAAGCATGGTCACGGCCCGCCAGGTATTCCATTCCATCATCAGCGGCGCGTCATAAAGGTCGCCGGACACGATCTCGCCATAAGTATCCAGGATCTCCTGGTACAGCCGGTGGGATTTCAACTCCTCTACCTGTGTCCGCAGCGCTTCCTCCCGCCGATTTCCAATGATCTCATCCCGCAGATCCTTCAGCTGCTCCGTGGAACGGAAATTCAGCTCCGCCAGCCATTCCTTCGGATTCCGCTCCGGCGACAGACGGAGGATGGAAGCCTCCACATTTTCCCGCCGGTCCCCGTAAAGCTCCGGGGAATAGGCGTCGAACAAATGAGCCTGAAAGCCTTCCGTGTCCTCCGTGAAAACCGGCCGCCGGTCCACCGTTTCCAGCAGATAGTCCACCTCCGGAAGCTTCTCTTCAAAAAAGGAGATCGATCGTCCTCTGTGAGAGATCGACACCAGACCCGTATAACGCAGATAGCGGAAGCAGGCGTCCGCGTAGTCCCGAAGATTTCCTTTTTTCGTGTTGAGAAACTTTTTCAGGCTGTCGTCACGGGATTCTCTGGTTTTGGTCTCCCCCGACAAAATCGCCTCCCGATAGATTTCCGCCGCCTCGCGATTCCACACCTCCTGAACAAGCTTCTTGTAACTGCCCCGCTCCTCGGTCTTTTCCCTGCGGAAGTCCAGAATCTTATTCTTAATTTCATCAAATCTCCGATAGTCCGTCAGCTGCAGCGCGAAAATTTTCACCTCGTCAAAGGTGAGGTGCTCCAGCTCTCGAATCAGCCGTAGAATTTCCAGATAGGGGCGCACGAAAAACGTTCCCCGGACCCCTTCTCCCTCCACATGGTAGGGAGAAGGAAGCTGGAATTTGAGAATCTGCCGCAGGAATACCTCCTGCGGCCGCTTTCCGTAAACCAGTTCCTTTCCGGCCTCCGTAAGCTCGATCTCCGGCGCCAGCTTCACAAAGCCCAGGGCCTTCGGCGCGCGGTTGATCCGGTCCCTGGCGCTGAACGCCTTGTCTCCCTTCGACCCCGTGCCCTCGAAAAAGTCACTTTTCGCCAAGGCGTCGATAAAATCGATCTGGGTCTGTTTTTCCCACTTCCTTCCGGAAAACCGCTCCCCCAGCAGCCGAATTTCGGGAATCATCTTCCCCGGACTTCGAGGGGAGGTGGTAAAAAAGAGCGCTTTGTTTGATAACGTCGCCATATGTCCCTCGCGTTTCCTACTTCGAAAGTACCTCCGCCAGCCGTTCCAGCCCCTGCTTCAGCACCGATCTGGGGCTGGCGATATTGATCCGTTCGAAGCTCGTTCCTTCCGGTCCGAACATCTTTCCCGTGTCGAACCACAGCTTTCCCGTCTTTACGATCCGCTCCTGCCGTTCCTCATCGGACAGCCTCGACCCGTCCGCTTTTTTCACTCCGCTCATATCCAGCCAGAGCAGGTAAGTCCCTTCCGGCTCCACCAGCCGAACGCCGGGCATCCGGTCCCGCACGGTCTCCCGCACCAGTTCGATGTTGCCCAGCAGATATTTCTTGAGCTGTTCCAGCCATTCTTCCCCGCCTTCGTATGCCGCCTGTGCCGCGGTCATACCCATGACATTGATCTCGAAAAAGCCGGTCTTGTCAATTTCCCTGCAAAACCTCTTTCTCAGCTCCGGATTGGAAATAAAGATGTTGGAATCCTGCATTCCCGCCAGGTTGAAGGTTTTGGAGGGGGCCGTACAGGTCACCGAAATCTCCGCAAACTCCGGCTTGATGGAAGCGAAGACGGTATGCTCGTGTCCCGGCCAGACAAAATCGCTGTGGATCTCGTCCGCCACTACGGTAATCCCGTACTTCACGCACAGCTCACCCATTCCTATCAGCTCTTCCCGGCTCCAAACCCGCCCCACCGGGTTGTGGGGACTGCACAGAATGAACAGCTTGGGCCGTTCCGCCTCGATTACCCTCTCCATGGAGGCCAGATCCACCGTATAGCGGCCATTCTCATACTTCAGCGGACTGTTCACCAGCTTGCGCTCATTGTCCAGGATCGCTTGTCCGAAGGGATAGTAAACGGGCCGTTGAATCAGGACTCCTTCCCCCTCTTTGGCAAACGCCCGCACCGCCGTGGCCACCGCAAAGACCACTCCCGGCGTCTGAACCATCCAGTCCTCCTCCACCTGCCAGCCAAACCGCTTTCGGTACCAGCCGGTCACCGCTTCCCGATAGGGCCGCATGGTGCCGCCGTAACCGTAGATCCCGTGCTCCACCCGCCGGGCAAGCGCTTCGATTACCGGAGCCGGTGCCCGGAAGTCCATGTCCGCCACCCAAAATGGCAGCACGTCCTCGGGCATGCCGTTCTCCACCGCGAAGTCATGCTTCAGCGAGCTGGTGTTCCTCCGGTCGATCACCCGATCAAAATCGTATTTCATTGGATCTGTCCTCCTGTTCTTTTGAAGTGCTGATTGTATCTGTCTATGAATATAAGACGGTTAGATATGGAAACACGATTATTATAACGCAGACCAAGGTCCGTGGTATAGTATTTATCTCAAAATATTGTTTTCCCCGATCTCCAAAGGGCTTGCCCCGGATCAAGCATCAGCTCGGATCACACGAAAAAAGCGCTCCGTCAGCGAGCGCTTTTTCCATTCCGTTTTCCCATTCCGTTCCGACTTGCCCTACGGCTCCACCACGAAGGTCCACTGTGGGGATGGCAGGGTGTAATTCATCCGTCCCACCTCAAGGTCTAACCCCTCCTTCACCAGCCGCAGGTCGGAAACCAGTGCTCCGTTCCACACCCAAAGCGAAACCGGTCCGATTTCCGTTCCGTTGCGCATGGCGGTCTCAGAACCCAAGGTGAGCTTCAGTTCGATCTCCCGATAACGAATCGTGACCTGACCCGTCTTCCGATTCCAGTCCAAATCCGCCCCCAGCTTCTCACACAGCTCCTCCGTCGGAATCCCGGCGTAGGCTCCGTCCACCACCACCGGGCGGATGGAGAAGTGCCGAAAGCTCGAATCCACCGAAACCGCCCGGCTCTGTCCCTGGCCATCCAGGGGGTATTCTCTGCCGTTTATGATCACGGCTTTGAGATCCGCCAACTCCATGGGCTCTCGAAACAGATGATGTTCCACGATCCGCACCGCGCCGCCGCCCTGCGGTGCCGGTTCCACGCGGTCGCCGCCATACCGCCTCATCAGCTGACTCTGTGACAGCAGCCCGCCATCCTTCATCCGAAAGATCATTTCCGGCCGGGGAACCTCCACTCCTTCCGCGAGGGCCGCGTCACGCTCCACGACAGTCCGCATTCCGATGGAGCTCAGATCCAGATATTCCACCCGATACGCGACGCCGTCCTGCGTTCCTTCT
>CAUHLX010000294.1 GCA_959606705.1 uncultured Bacillota bacterium
AACGGACGTATTGCAGTACCATTTCCACGTACTGTTCGATTTTAAACAGCTCCTGAGATAGGGGCGGATTCTCCTGTTCCTGGAGCAGCAGCCGCATGGCGGAGATCGGAGTTTTGATCTGATGGGCCCAGAGCGTGTAATAGTGTAAGGCATCCGCTTCCGATTTCGACCATCGATCCATTTCCAGCGTTCGGGACCGTTCCATCGCCGAAAGCAGGGCTTGATAGTCGTCTTCCAGAAGATCGCCGGAACGGGGGAGGGGGCCCAGCTGTGTCTCGCAGTGACGGAGCAGACCGCGAAGAGCGGAGTGCTTCTTATAATAATTACCAAAATCCACCACAAAGAAAAACAACGCCGCGGTTTCCACCAAAGCGCTGGCATAGAGACTGGGTTCCAATGGCTGTCGGTACAGAACCGAAACCAGCAGAGAAACCATAGGAAACAGAACGCAGAGCAGCGCCGTACCCCGGTGGCGTTTTAAATAAGCCATCAGGACTTGCCAAGTCGGTGTTTCTCTCATGGTTCAGTCTCCTTCCACCAGATATCCCAGCCCTTTTTTGGTGACGATCAGATTGCCCAGGCCCAGGTCCTCCAGCTTTTTGCGGAGGCGAGTGATGTTTACGGTAAGAGTATTATCGTCAATAAAGCTTTCGCTTTCCCAAAGACGGCGGATGATCTCTTCGCGAGAGACCGTGTGTCCGGCATGCTCAAATAGCGTTTGCAGAATACGGAACTCATTTTTCGTCAGTTCCGCCTTTCGATCACCATAGGTGAGGGTGGCGTCTCCCAAATTGAGCACCGCATCCTTATGAGTGAGTACCGACAGCTGTCCGCCGAAGGAGTAGGCTCTGCGCAGCAGAGCCTGGACTTTGGCGATTACCACATTCAGATCGAAGGGCTTGGGAATGAAGTCATCGGCACCCAGGTGAATAGCCATGACCAGGTTCATGTTGTCACTGGCGGAGGAGAGAAAAAGAATCGGCACCTCGCTCACCTTGCGAATCTCCTGACACCAGTGATAGCCGTCGAAGAAGGGGAGCGAGATGTCCAGCAGGACCAGCTGAGGATCGAACTGAGAAAACTGGTCCATGACTCGATTGAAATCCGCAGCGTGGGCGGTCTCATAGCCCCAGCGCTCCAGCTGTCGTTCCAGCACCCCGGTGATTGTGGGGTCATCTTCAATAATCAGGATTCGATACATGGCGTTCTCCAAGGTCCTCGTTCTTAGCGAGAGGACTTGACTTCCTTCCAGAGCTGATTGTAGTAGGCTTCCATTTCGGTGCCTAAATATTGGAACGGTTCACAGCGTTCCAGGGTTTCTTCATCGGGAAAGGCGATTTGATTGTTTTGAATTTCTTCATCCAGCAGGGCCTGAGAAGCCACGTTGGGAGTGGAATAGGTGATGTAGTCAAAATTCATCACGCCGATTTCCGGCCGGCAGAGGAAATTCAGAAATTCCATTGCCGCATCCTTATTTTTCGCGTTTTTGGGAACGACCGCACAGTCGATCCAAATGTTTGAGCCTTCATCAGGAACCACGTATTCTAAATTGGGATTTTCATCCTGGCAGAAGATCGCTTCGCCGGAATAGATGACACCCAAGGAGCCTTCCCCGGCGATCATCTTGTCCCGCACTTCATCCACCACGTAGGCTTGAACCAGAGGCTTCTGGTCGATGAGAAGCTTCTTTGCTTCCTCCAGAAGCACCCGGTCCGTCGTGTTGAGAGAGTGGCCCTTCCATTTTAACGGAACGGAAAAGGCATCCCGAACACTGTTCTGCATGAAGATCTGATCCTTATATTTAGGATTCCAGAGAATGGACCAGCTGTTCACCGGATCGGTGACCTTGGTCTTATCGTAGAGGATTCCCACGGTTCCCCAAATGTAGGGGATGGCGTACCGATTGCCCGGATCAAATTTGTCGGCGCTTTTCATATAAGCCGATCCGATGTTTTTAATGTTGGGAATTTTGTCGTAATCCAGCGGCTCCAGCATATCCTCGCCGATCATCTTTTGAACCATGTAATCCGAGGGGAAGATGATGTCGTAGGTGGCCGCGCCGGATTTGACCTTAGGGTACATTTCCTCGTTGGTGGCGTACTCTTCGTAGCGAACCTTGATCCCGGTTTCCTCTTCAAACTGGGTGATGATCTCGGGATCCATGTATTCTCCCCAGTTGTAGACATAGAGCTCGTTGCCGCCGCGGCCCTGGAACCCGCTGTAAATCAGCAGACCCGCGAAGACCAGGCAGACCGCGCCGCCCAGCGTGAGTTTTCTCCGCTTGAGCCGCCTGCGTTCCCGCAGCTCTTCCTCCGGATCCACCGGGGAGCCCGCATGGCCGCCGCCGGTTCCGCCGCCTTGACCGCCTTGGCCGTCATGACCGTCATGGTCCTCTATGGCGGAAAGCTCGTCGGAGCCAACGGCTCGGAGCTTGACGGAGGAGGCTTCTTCTCTTCTCTTCAGCTGGAGGGCTGTCTGTCGATTGTAGAGGAACAGGCAAATTAAGACCACCAGGAATAGAAGCGTGGAAACCGCATAGATCTCCGGACGAATTCCCTTGCGCACCTCGGTGTAAATTTTGGTGGAAAGGGTGTCGATTCCCACCCCTTTGGTAAAGTGGGTGATGATGAAATCGTCCATGGACATGGTGAAGGACAGCATGAAACCGGTGAGGAGCCCCGGGAAAATTTCCGGAAGAACCACACGGTAAAAAGCGTATTTCGAAGAGGCGCCCAGATCCAGGGCCGCTTCGTAGGTGTTGGGGTTGAGCTGCGCCAGCTTCGGTAGCACGCTGAGAATCACAAAAGGCAGACAGAAGGTGATATGCCCGATGAGCACCGTCGTAAAGCCCAGGTCCACAAAGCGCATGAACAGAAGCATGAGCGCGATGGCCGTGACGATTTCCGCGTTGAGCAGAGGAATGTTGGTCACCGCCATCACCGTGGAACGGACTCGCTTGCCCATGGCGTTGATGCCGAACGCCGCCGCGGTGCCCAGAAGGGTAGCCGCCAAAGAGGCCAGCAGGGCAATGACCAGCGTGGTGAACAGCGCCTGCATAATGGCGGAATCCTGAAACAGCTTTACGTACCACTGAAGAGTAAAACCGGTCCAGTGGGCTCTGGTGCGGGATTTGTTGAAAGACAGCACGATGAGCGTCACAATCGGCGCATAGAGCAGAAGAAAGATAAAGCCGATATAAATCCGGGAGGATATTTTCTTTACCACAGGCCCACACCTTCCTCTCCTTTGTCAAATTTAGCGGTAATTGCCATGCTGATGAGGACCATGATCATCAGAACCAGAGATAGTCCGGCTCCCAGGTTCCAGTTGTCCCCCTGTTTGAATTCCTGTTCGATGACGTTGCCGATCAGGAGGATTTTGCTTCCACCCAGCAAATCGGAGATCACGAAGGTGGTTAGAGCGGGAACGAACACCATGGTGATGCCGCTGACCATTCCGGGGACGGTCAACGGAAAAATGATCCGGCGGAACACCGTCAGATCTCCCGCGCCCAGATCTCTGGCCGCGTTGATCACATCCTGGCTGATTCGGCTCATCGCATTGTAGATGGGCAGAATCATAAACGGGAGAAAATCATAGACCATACCGATGACAATGGCTGCGGGAGTGTTGATGATGTTCAGCTCCGGCAGGTGGAAAAAAGCAAGGATATTATTAATCACTCCGTTGTGTTCCAGCAAATTCTGCCAAGCCAGCGTCCGCAGCAGAAAATTCATCCACATGGGCAGCACGAAAATAAAAACGATAAAACTATTCTGGTTCACCTTTAAGCTGCATAAAATCATGGCCAGCGGATAGGACAGAAGCAGACAGATCAGGGTGCTGATCAAGGCCAGCAGCAGCGCCAGCCCAAAGGC
>CAUHLX010000295.1 GCA_959606705.1 uncultured Bacillota bacterium
ATGGCGAAGCTCCGTCACCAGCTTCAAATTGCCGCTGTTCAAATCTTCCACAATCCTTTCTTTTTTAGAACGGTCCGTAATTCATGGCGTTAGCGATGATGATCAGGAAGTAACCGGCTACGATCATAGAGCCTAAAGCTTTCCAGGCCAGCTTCCACCAAGCGCCGTAATCCAGATCACACAGTGCGCAGCCCACCAAGGCTCCCGCGGGCCACAGGTTGTTGGTCAGTCCGTCGCCCAGCTGATAGGTGAGAACCATGACCTGCTGATTGATTCCCAGCATCTTGCCCAGAGGGCTCAGGATCGGCATCATCATGACCGCCTTGCCGGAGCCGGAAACCACGAAGAAGTTCAAGGCCGTAACAAACAGGTAGATCAGCAGCAGGGTGATCATAACGTTCTTGCCTTCCAGGGCATTGCCCATGGCGTGAACCAGAGTGTCCAGAATCTGTGCCTTATCCAGCAGCAGCATGACCGAACGGGCCAGGCCGATGGCTAGAGCCGCGCCCAATACGCGTGTCGCTCCGGCGGTGATCCGGTTGCAGGCGTCCGTCGGGCCGATTTGAAAGAGCAGGCATAACAGAATGGCGAACATCACGTAGATGGCGACGACGTTGCCCAGTCCCCACTGAAGCTTGATACAGCCGTAGCCCTGGATGATAACCAGAAGAACAAAGCCGATCAGGGTGACAATGCGCTTCCAGGTGAAGGGAACGGTGTCCTCTTCCGTGAACTCGGATTTCTGGGTGAGATATTCCTCTTTTACATAGCTCTTGTTGGGGTCCTTCTTGATCTTTCTGCAATACAGGTACAGGGAGATGATGCCGATCAGGTAGAACACCACCAGGCAGACCGCGCGATATCCGATGCCGGAGAACATGGGCAGACCCACCATCTGCTGAGAGATGCCCGTAGTGAACAGGTTCAGCATGCCGCAGGCGAAGCCGGCGGTAGTGGAGAGAATGATCGTTCCGGCTCCGGCCACCCGGTCATAGCCTAACGCCATGACGATGGAGACCGCCAGCGGGAAGAAGGGATAGGCGCCTTCGCCGAAGCCTAACACGCCAAAGAGACAGAACACGCTGTAAAAGACCACCACCATGCTGAACTCTTTGCCTTTGGAGGCCCCGAGAAGCTTATGTATGCCCGCAGCAAAGGAGCCGGTGGTTTCGATCAGTCCCAGAACACCGGAACAGATCAGCAGGGACGCCATGATGGTGCCGCCGGCCACAACGCCGTCGTAGATCGACATAAAGTAGTCCATGAAGCTGATGTGGTATTTTTCCGAGGAGGGAATCAGCTGGAAGTTGTCCGGATTGACTACCGAAACGCCGGCCTCCGTCGTGGTCCGTTCAAAAACACCACTGGGTACGAGATAAGAGATGATGACTACAAGCAGCATGATGATCATCAGGATCACAAATACATGCGGCATTTTGAATGATTTCTTTTTTGTCGTTTCCATCCTTTTTACGCAAGACGGGGATACCGTCAAGCTCTCCTTTCTGAGTTTTGAATCGTTTAAAAATAGTGAGAATATTTTATGAACATAAGTTTAAACCCGAATCGGAAGGATGGCTAACACTATATAATTGTAGATCCACAAATAAAATTTGTTATTCCGGTGTTCGCTCGATGTCGCTTTCGCGAATCAGCTCCTCGATCATCTTCATGAGACGCAGCACGTATTCGGGATACTGCTCCTCTCTGCGGTACACCATGGAGATGGAATGGCGCAGATCGGGGCGCTTGACCGGAAAAGACAGGAAGGGAGGGGCCATTTGTGACGCGGCCAAATCCTGAAACTGCTGGATGTAGCTTCCGGCGCAGATGGTGTAGCCCACGTTGTGAATCACCATCTGCATGTTCATGTCGATGGTGGGGTTTTCTCCGGCAATGTTGGGAGAGAGATCATTTTCGGCATAGAATTGATTGATATCCCGGGAGGAGGTGACCCGCTCCGGGAAGACAAATTGCGGAAGGTGCAGAAAGTCTTCCAGAGAGACCCCCTTGCGGAATTGCTCCTTGCAGTCGGGATAAGCGGAACCGAAATACTCCCGGAGAAGTTCTTCGGTGATTGTCAGGTAATACTGCTCGAAGAAGAGATGATGTTTAGTCAGATCCTCCCGGACCGGATCGCCTTCACCCACGTAAAAATCCAGCTTTCGGGCGGCGGTCAGCTCCTCCAGCCGATGAACGCTTTCTTCGATGACTCGCAGGGAAACGTTGGGATACAGCTCCCGATACCGGACCTGCGGGATATATTTGATAAACTGCCGGACCCGGGGCCACATGAAGCCTACGTTGACCGTACATTTCTGCTGAGGCTTTCCGGAAAGCGTCTCCTCCAGCTCCCGGTGGATCCGCTCGATCTGCTGAGCCGCTTTCAAGACCTGCCGGCCGGCGGGAGTCAGAGCCAGAGTCGGCTTGCGGACGAAAAGCTCCATACCGTAATACTGCTCCAGCCGTTTGATATAGGAGCTGAGAGCCTGCTGAGAAACGTGCAGGTGTTCGGCGGCTTTGGATATGTTCAGGTATTCCGCAACGGCCAAAAAGTTGGACAGGGACGGACTGTATGCCATGTTTGAGCTCCTTTGCTTGTCGTTTACGCGCCGGTTTTCCGGCGTTTTCCACTTCAAAACACTGTTACTACCATTTTATTCTTTTCCGGGCGGTCAGTCAAACGGCAATCCGGTAAAAACGAAAAAAGCGCTCGACAAAACATTGCGTATTTTGAGGAGGACCGCTATAATCATGGTATTGTTTTGATGGGGGCTATGGAAAGGAGCGATGCGGATGGAACAGTGGGAACGGATCAACGAGAGGGTGCTGGGCCTGCGGCGGAGCGGGATTCGCCGCTTTACGGAGGAAGCGTCTCAAATTCCGGGCTGTCTGTTTCTCACGCTGGGCGAGCCGGACTTCGACACTCCGGTGGCCATCAAGGAGGCGGCAAAGCGGGGGCTGGATCAAAACTTGACTCATTATCCGCCCAACGGGGGACTGCCGGAGCTGCGTGAGAGAATCTGTCGGTTTGAACAGGAGCGGCACGGTCTGTCCTACCGGCCGGAGGAGGTCATCGTCACCAATGGAGCGGCACAGGGCCTGGCGGCGGTGTTCTATTCGATCCTTCGGCCGGGAGATGAGGTGGTGATTCCCACCCCTGCGTTTTCCCTGTATGAAGCGCTGACCACCTTGGCGGGGGGAACCCCTGTCTTTGTGGAAACGGCGGACACTTCCTTTGAAATCGAAGAAGAACGGCTAAGGGCGGCCATCACGGAACGGACCAAGGCTCTGGTGATCACCTCCCCCAACAATCCCACCGGACATCTTTACGGCCGGGGAACGCTGGAGCTTCTCCGCAGGATCGCCGCCGAAGGAAATTTTTTCGTGATCTGTGACGACGTGTACAACCAATTGGTCTACACGGAAGAATATCACGGCTTCGCGGAGTTTGGAGAGCTGCGGGAGCGGATCATCGTGGCGCAGAGCTTTTCCAAGCCCTACGCCATGACCGGATGGAGAGTCGGCTATCTTCTGGGAGAAAAAAAGGTGATAGAGCAGATCCTCAAAACGCATCAGTACATGGTGTCGGGCATCTCCCATTTCAGCCAGGCGGCCTGCGTGGCGGCGCTGGACTGCGAGGTGTCGGAAATGCGGGAGGTGTATCGCCGGCGAAGGGACTTGGTTCATCGGCGGCTGTGGGACATGGGCCTCGAGGTGGAAAAACCGGAAGGCGCGTTTTACCTGTTTCCGTCCATTGAGAAGTTTGGCCTCGATTCTTTGACGTTTTGCCGCAGACTGGCCCGGGAGCGCCGGGTCGCGCTGGTTCCCGGGGTCTATTTCGGTGGGGAAGGGCACGTGAGACTTTCTTATTGTG
>CAUHLX010000296.1 GCA_959606705.1 uncultured Bacillota bacterium
ATGTGCGGAAGGAAAAAGCGGTGAAGCTGAACAATGAGGCGGTATTTTTTGCCGTAATCAAAGCGGGATTCGGACAGAGGAGAAAGACGCTGCTCAATGCGCTGACAGGGGCCTGTGGAAAGTCCAAAGAGGAAATCGGCGGAATACTGGAATCGGTAGGCATCGATCCCATTCGCCGAGCGGAGACTCTTTCCATAGAGGAGTTTGCGACACTTGCCAATGCGGTAGAACAGGCAAAGTGAGAGCGGCGGCATTAGGGGGTAAATTAGAGATGAAACAATTTTCATGGAAAAAGGGGGAGCGGCACGCTTCGAACAGCCGCTTCTCCGTTCGGGCCAAGGGGTTCAAGACGAAGCTGGCAAAGCGGCTGGACCGCCCGTCCATTCGCAGAGTCAGAGAGTTCGGACAAAAATATCTGGGGCATTCTCTGGTGATCTGCGCATTTTTAGCCATCGCGCTCAATCTGTTCATCGAGCTGCTGGCCAGAAAGACACCGGGCGCGCTGTTCCATTTTGTGCTGGGCAGTCCCTTCGTGTTTTTCTATAACGCGCTGATTATCTTCGCCACGCTTTCGGTGGCGCTGCTGTTTAAGCGGCGAGGGTTCTTCTATACGCTTATTTCCATCATCTGGATGGCGTTGGGGATTACCAACGGTGTGATTTTGGGATTTCGGACCACGCCCTTTACCATGACCGATATTCTGCTGATGGATTCGGTATGGTCCATCATACCCAATTACCTGTCCACCGTTCAGATCATCCTGGTGGGCATTCTGATCGTCGTGGCGCTGGGGCTTTTGGTGGTCCTCTTTTTCAAGGCGCCGAAGTATAAGAAAAGTTATCGCTTTTGGAAAAGCGCGGTGGCGGTGGCGGTGGTGTTTGCGGCCTTGGTGGGAGGCACCCAGTTCGGCACCAACTCGGATCGTCTGGCGACCGTATTCGGAAATCTCAACTATGCGTACCGGGATTACGGGGTGCCTTACTGCTTCCTGAACACCTGGCTCAACACGGGGATTCAGAAACCGAAAAATTATTCGGAGGCTATGATTCAAAGCATTTTAACGGAGGATGAGCTGGCGGGAAACCACGGGACCTCCGACGATCCGGCCGTGAATTACATCAAGGGAGATACCAGAACACCCAACATTATCTTCCTGCAATTGGAGTCTTTTTTCGATCCTACGCTGGTCAAGGGTTGGACCTTCTCTGAAGATCCCATCCCCAATTTCCACGCATTGGAAGAAAGGTACAGCTCGGGGTTTTTCCGAGTCCCGGCGCTGGGAGCCGGGACGGCCAACACCGAATTCGAATCCATCACCGGCATGAGAGCCCGGTTCTTCGGTCCCGGAGAATATCCTTATAAGAGCATTTTGCGCAGCACGACGGCGGAATCCATGTGTTACGATCTGAAGGAGCTGGGCTACGGGACCCACGCCATTCACAGCCATCGCGGGGTGTTCTACGGAAGAAACGAGGTTTATAAAAATCTGGGATTCGACACCTTCACCTCGCTGGAGTATATGAATGGGGTGGAGAAAACACCTCGCAACTGGGCTAAGGACTATATCCTCACCGGGGAGATCATGGCGGCGCTTCAGTCTACGGAGAGCAAGGACTATATTTATGCCGTTTCCGTTCAGGGACACGGACAGTACCCCACGAAGCAGGTGATCAAGGACCCGGCGGTGACGGTGGGGGGAATCGAGGATGACGGCGAGCGCTGGAAGGTGGAATACTACGTCAATCAAATCCACGAGATGGACGAGTTTGTGGGACAGCTGACGAAGGCTCTCTCCGAATTTGACGAGGACGCGGTGCTGGTGATGTACGGAGACCATCTGCCGGGGCTGGACCTGACCGCGGACATGATCAAGAACGGCGATTTGTATGAGACCCAGTACATCATATGGAGCAACTTCCGAATGAAGAAAATCGACCGTGACCTCAACGCCTACCAGATCGGGGCCACCTTGTTAGGGCGTCTGGGAATCGACAACGGGATCCTTACCAAATTCCATCAGACCCAGCAGGGCAAGGGAAACTATATCGACAATCTACAAGCGCTGGAGTACGATATGCTGTACGGACAGCATTATATTTACGGCGGAACGGTTCCCTTCCAGCCTACGAATATGAAGATGGGAATTCGGCCCATCAAGGTCAACGAGGCCTTTGAAATCAGCGGCCACAAGTATATCAAGGGGGAAAACTTTACGGAATTCTCCCACATCGTCATCGACGGAGAACTGGTGGATACGGTCTACCTGGATCCGCAGACCTTGAGGATCCCCGATGGCGCGGACATTTCGGATCTGAGCAAGATCAAAGTGAGCCAGATCGAGAAGAACAACGCCATTCTGTCCACTACCGAATAGCTGGTGTACGGAACGGAGGGGGAGAACAAAGCACGACGGAACAAAGGTGACCAAGCAGGCGCACCTCCAACCAGCCTGCAAATCCAAAGAAAACGAGGAGAATGAAATCATGAAGAAACCTATCGCCACGAAAAACGCGCCGGCGGCCATCGGCCCCTACGCACAGGCCAATCGCATCGGAGATCTGATCTTTACCTCAGGTCAGATTCCCTTGGACCCGGCAACGGGAGCCATGCCCGAGGGAATCGAGGCACAGACCAAACAGTCTCTGAACAACGTAAAGGCCATTTTAGAAGAGGCCGGAAGCGCCATGGACAAAGTGATCAAGACCACGGTGTTCCTGCAGGATATGGGCGATTTCGCGGCCATGAACGAGGTGTATGCCACCTTCTTTACGGAAGGCGCTTATCCTTCCCGTTCTGCCGTAGAAGTAGCAGCCCTTCCCAAGAATGCGCTGGTGGAAATCGAAGTGATCGCCGAAGCATAACCTGAAAAAGACATCCTGCCGCCATTCTTGGCAGTAGGATGTCTTTTTTTAGGCTTTTCGCTTCTAGCTTCTAGCTTCTTCTCTTGCCGGTAAAGGTGTCGGCTTGGATTTCAAACACGACCACACTTTTCAGCATGGCGGGTTCGAAGGAGAAGGTCTTTCCGGACTGATGGAGCATCAACCGCTTCAAGGCCTCCGCTTTTTCCCCGTCCTCCGTAAGCTCCCGGACTTGACCGGTGCCGATGATGCTTCGATAGGTATAGCTGTAATTACAAGGCAGATCACTTTCGATCAGCTGATGGCCGCAGTCCATTTCAAAGGCCACCTCCCCGCAGCTGCGGAGAGCGTCTACCTTCCGGCCGTTCCCGGCGGAATGGAGGAACAGCCGCAGCGATCCTTCTTCATATAGATATCCGAAATTCAGCGGTACCAGATAGAGGCCCTGCTCGTCCCGCATCGCGATTCGGCAGACCTTGCACTCTTCCAGGATCGCCTTCAGCTCTTCCCTATTTGTTACTTCCCGATCGTTTCTTCTCATTGTTTTTTCCTTTCTACCGAAAGAGAGCGCCAGGCACAATGGCGCTCTCTTTTCAGTCTTGCTATTTCTAAAGGATTGAGAGTTGTTTGCTGCTGTTATTTGCTGTAATCGTAAAAGCCTTTTCCGGTCTTTCTTCCCAGATGGCCCGCGCGGACCATTCTGCGGAGCAAGGGCGCGGGACGGTATTTGGTATCGCCGTACTCGAAGTACAGAACATCCATGACCGCCAGCATGACGTCCAGACCGATCATATCAGCCAGCTCCAGGGGGCCCATGGGATGATTCAGGCCGTTTCTGGCGCCTTTGTCGATGTCCTCGATGCTGCCTACGCCTTCATCCACCAGGAAGATTGCCTCGTTGATAAAGGGGTCGATCAAACGGTTGACGATGAAACCGCCTTTATCGATGGACTTGATGGTTACCTTTTTCAACTGCTCA
>CAUHLX010000297.1 GCA_959606705.1 uncultured Bacillota bacterium
AGGTATTCGAGCAGTTCCGGGGTCATTGTGATATTCATGATGTTCCTCCTGTATTGTGTGGAGCCCGGCCCGTTGAAAACGTTCTTTGGGGCCTGTGTTGTTGATGATGTTTCTTTCATACCCACGAAAGAGAGGATTATTCACACAAACTGTAACTTTTTTAATTACAGTTTATTTTTTTGCATTTTCCGGGTGGAATGTAGTATCATAAAGGGCAAAGGAGTGTGGCGGACGGCATGTATCTTTATTGGACCAAACGAATCAAAGAGGGGGGGGCTCCGGGGACGGAGGAGCTGGTAAGGAGGGCTCTTGCTCATTTTGCACCGGAGCGGCTTCCGGGTGAAATGGCTCGGACCGTTCACGGACGTCCTTATTTTCCGGAGCTGGAGGATCTGTTTTTCTCCGTAAGTCATTCCGGCCGTTTATGGGCTTGTGCCGTGGACCGGGTGCCTTTAGGATTTGATTTGGAGGACCGCGGGGATTCGGAGGGGAAGGGTCGGAAATGCCTCACCCGAAGCGCCGCCATCGCCGGACGTTTTTTCACACCCGAAGAGGCGGACTATGTGGCCGATCAAGGTGAGGAAGGGTTCTTTCGGATCTGGGTGCGGAAGGAGGCTGCGCTGAAATACGCGGGAGTGGGGCTTTCTCTGGGAATGGACGGGTTTCGAGTGCTGAAGGACGGTCAATTTTTAGAGCGGATCGTTCTGGCGAAAAATCGGGGCGGCGATTGGGGCGGCGACCGAGACGAGGATCCGACGAGGGGTTCCGATGGCCAGCGGACCGCGATGCTGGAAGGATTGTGGATGAAGGAGCTGGAGCCGGGAATACTGCCGCTGCCGCAAGTCGTGGCCGCGTACTGCGGACCCAAACCCGGCAGATTGGAAGGAGTGACGGAGCTGTGATGAAGATCAAATTTTTATCGGATAATAAGACGGAACGAGGAGGCTGTCTGGCGGAATGGGGACTTTCCGTTTTTATTGAGACAGAGGAGAGGAAGCTATTGATGGACGCCGGGGCGTCAGCGGAGGTGTTCCTTCACAATGCCCGGGAAATGAAGGTGGATCTGAGCCAGGTGGAAGCGCTGGTGATCAGTCACGGCCATTTCGACCACACCAATGGGGTTCCGGCCTTTTGCCAGGTTAATGACAAGGCTCCCGTTTACATTCATCGGGAAGGCTTGGTCCCGTCCTATGATTTGCCTTCGGGAGTGGATGAACTGGGCCATCCCGTGCGGGGAGAGACGCCGGAGCCCATCGGACTGCTCTGGACGAAAGAAGAATGGGAGCGGACGCGTCCGCGGCTGATACCCACGGCCGGAGTGACCAAGCTGACGGAAAACATTCTGTTGGCAGGGGAGCTGGAGCCTCCGGAGGGATTCGTTCCCACCGAGACGTTCTACCGGGAGACCGCGATAGGCAGCGGAAGCTATGAGCGAGATCCCCTGCGCCACGAACAGATATTAGTCATTCGCCGGCCGGAAGGACTGTTCGTTTTTTCCGGCTGCAGCCACACGGGGATCGAGGCGTGTGTCAGCCGCGCCAGGGATTTGTTCCCGGGAGAACGAATCGCGCTCCTCGTAGCGGGGATGCATCTCATTGCGGCTCCGGAGGGCGCGGGAACCGCGGCGGCGGCTTTGCTGGAGCGGCTGGGCGTGGAGCAGGTCATGCCCATGCACTGTACCGGACAGGAAGCGATCTGCGAGATTAAAGCGGCCATGGGCGACCGGTGCCGCCTGCCCTATGCCGGAAAGGAATATCGGTTTTAGAGAAAACCGAGGGAGAGGACTGAGGAAAAACCAATGAGAAATACCAGGAACGCCGGAACTGAAAAAAACACCGAAAGCGCAAAGCGGCCGCTGGCTCCGAAGGAAAAAAAAGAAGTGAAGGACGCGGCCATGGATTATATTCGCTTTCGGGAACGTTCCATGCTGGAGATCCGGAAGCACCTGAAGGAGAAGGCGTATTCTCCGGAGGAAATCGAAGAGGCGATGGAATTTCTGGTAGACTGCAATTTGGCCAGCGACCGGCGTTATTGTGAAAGCTATCTTCGCCGTGGTCTTGAAAAGGGAAAGGGGCCGGTGCGTCTGCGCAGAGAGCTGATGGAAAAAGGGGTTTCGGAAGAACTGGTTCGGGAGGGTCTGGAGGAGTTTCTGGATAAAGATCAGGAACGGAGCCGGGCGATGGAAAAGGCTCGGAAGGTTCTGGGACTGGACGGATTTGGGACGACCTTCGGGGAAGAAGAGCCGGCGCCGCGGATCGAGGAACGGGATTTGGCCCGCGCGGCACGGAGATTGGCCTCCCTGGGCTACCGCAGTGAAGTGGTTTACGACGTAATCGGGCGTCTGCGTCGGGAGACTGGCGATGGATACTAAGAAGCGGCTGAGGATCGGAGAGGCGGCTAAGATTTTGGGAGTATCTACGGATACTCTGCGGTATTATGAAAAAGCCGGTCTGCTGAGTCCCGCCCAGAAGGGCGAGAACGGATATCGATATTATGAAAGCGAGGATCTCTACCTGATGGAGGACGCGCTTTTTTACCGCAGCATCGACCTGCCGATCGAAGATGTGAAAGGAATTCTTCACGACAGTGACTTTCACCACATCGACAGGGTGATCGAACGAAAGCGTGGAGAACTGGTGGAGCAGATTCGGCAGCAGCGGAAGCTCCTGGAAAAGATCGATTCCCTGCAGAGGCTTTATCGAAAGGTTGAGAAAAATTTATACCGATTGGGGGAGGGAACCATGGCGCCGGTGTCGGTGCTGGCTTCCGTTCAGGTGGAAGATCCCCAAGAGGCGGCGCTGATGATGTTTCAGACCACGGAGTGGAAGGAGCTCATTTTCTATCTGAAGAGTCTGGTCCATCTTCCCGGGGACCCCGCGCTTCTGAGAGATCCGCTCCGAGTGGAAAGAAGTCTGGACGGCTGTCGGCTTTCCGTGGTGGTGGACGAGGCGGATGTGGAAGCCGCCGGAATCGGACCGTCGCAGATTGTGGATCGAATGGAGTATCCCAGATGTGTGGCTTCGGTGTTCCATACGGAGGAGCGTTCCATGGGTGAAAATATTTCTCAGCTGTACCTCGAGATGGAGGGGCGGGGATATGAGCTGGATGGCGAGGTAGTTTGCGAATGGCTGATGGCGACGTATCATGAGGATCGGGTGGCCGAATACTACGCAGTCTATTTTCCCATCAAAGAGTGAGGTTGGCTCAGTTGCCCCGGCTGGCTCGGTTTGCTTAGTCGGCGCGGTCGGCTTGGTCGGTTTGGTCGGCGCGGTTGGCTCGGTCGACTTGGTCGGCTCGGTTGGCTTGGTCGGCTCGGTCGGCCTGGTCGGCTCAGGGGGAAGTTCTTGCTATAGCGGTTCGAAGCGTCGCTGATTCGGATGACCACAGACCGCATTTCGGCCTTTTTTGGATTATGACCTAAATCGGCCGAAAAGAAGGGGTTAATTTCGACCGATTATTAAAATTTGAATTAAAAAGTCGAAAAGAACGAAAAATAGCCGCCATATGGGCCATTTCGCTAACATATTCACCTTTATTTTACATTTTATTCGACAAGAATTATGATTTTCTTCTAAAAGGTCGAAAGCGTGGGTTTCACAAGTACGGAGCCGCCGTCGGGAAGTGCCGAAGCTCTCGAAGCCCTCGAAGCCCCTCGAAGCCCCCAAACCGCCGAACTACCTCGCCCCCGACGTTCCTAAGCGGTTCCGATTATTTTGACGCCTACAATAAATATTTCGCGAGTTTCCACGGAAACTCTCAAAAGGTAAAATTTCAAAGTGAATTCGTGATATCTACCAAACATTGATTTTACAG
>CAUHLX010000298.1 GCA_959606705.1 uncultured Bacillota bacterium
ATTGACCGAGTACGCTCCTGACCCGAATTACCGGTCAGGCATCGTGGAGACGGATGCTTCCACCTCCGGAGCTTTGGAGATAGAAGTGACGGTTCCGGGGAGCCTCGCGGCTTCCGGCGGTTCCGTGGATTTGGAAGAACCTACGGATTCCGCGGTCATTTGGCGGACGGTCTATGTGATCCGTCTGCACAAAAACGAGGCGGAAGAAGAGGACCCAGCCGTGTTTTTACAGATGGTCCGAGGCAATCCGACCACGGCTTCCGGCGGTGCCGGCACAGAGGCGGTATATTTCCATCTGGACGCGACGGCGCGGAATCTCCGGCCGGGGACCTTGGAGTTTGCGGTGGATGTGACCCCCGGAGCACTGCGGCTGGTCAAAGACGACGGCACCACCTTGACGGGGATTCATCCTGCTGAGGCGGACACAGCCGCTGGTCTTCCCGGAGAGGTGACCGGCTATGAGGCTGGCTTGCCGGAAGGTCTGAGACTGGAGCATTTGAGTTTTCATCGAGTGAACGACCTGAACGGACAACCTGTGGATCGACTGATCCTGGCGGTAGGGGCAGCTTCGGAATTTTCGGGAGGCGTCTCGGCGCCGGAGGAAGCCGAGCGGGCCTCCGACGGAGGAATGGTGCTTACGGAAGGCGCGGTGTTTGCCCGAATCTGGTTTCAGGTGAGGACGGATGAAAGCGCAGCCGGCGGGGCGCCGGAGGATTTTGATCCGGCAGTCGACCTCAAGCTCCCGCGTACCGGAGAACAGGAAACGAAAAACCTGATCTTCGACCGGTGGTTTGCGGACCTTTACGACCACATCGTCTTAAAAGGCGGCAGTGTCACGGTGAAAGGAACCATTCTGGCCTACAACCCCAACCCGGGACGGGAGCCGGTGGTGAGCCTGATCCGGGATGGAGCGGTAGTTGCCACCACGTCGGCGGTTCTGGAAGAGCCGGACCGTCTCAGTCGGGGAATTCGGAAGTTTCTCTTTGAGATCGAGGGGGTTCCGGAAGGAATTTATGACTTGAGGGCGGAGAAGTTCGTTCACCTCCCGGTAACGGTGAAGAACCTGACGGTCAGCTCTGTCAGCGGAAACATCCTGGAGCTGTCGTCGGAGCTGCCCGCTGGGAACGCCGGACTTGGCGGAACGGAAGGAGGTGTGCTCCGTCTCCCTTGCGGGGATGTGGATCAGGATGGATTGATTAAGCTGTCCGATCGGAGCATCCTGCTTTCGGAAGCCATGTTTGGCAGGCCCGTGGAGGCGTTGGGAACATCCGGCTCGGCCGTACGGAAAACGGCGGAACGGGCTGATCTGGACGGGGACGGGTGGATCCGGACGGATGATTTGACTATTTTAACGGAAGAAGCCAGCTTTGGAAGGGAGGCGATTGTGATTGAAGCGGGTCAATAGCGGCGAACCATTTGTAAGGAGGTCCATAAGGACCACCTTGCGGAAACGCCAGAGAAATGAAATGTGGCGGCGGGTAATCAGTACCGGTTTGGCCCTGCTTTTACTGTTCCTGCCGGATATCAGTTATGCGGCGGGAGCGGGTGGGGACGAGGCTTTGCCGGATCCCCCCGCAGTGGAACGCCCCTGGGACGCGCCGCCGCAGGTGACCCTGGCCGCGGTGAACATCTCGGGGGCGCCCGAGACGCTGGAGCTGCGGATGGAGGTGGCGGGCGGAAGCTGCTTCAAGTCGGCAGGAGCGGTGCTGCGGTACGATGCCACGAAATTGAAGCTGATCTCCTGGGACAGCCAGGAGGAAGTCCTATCGGCAGTCAACCGCTGTTCGGACCCCGCCGTCGGCTGGACCTCCGGTGCGGCCATTCTGCCGACAAAGGGGCCTGACGACCTTTCTTCCAAGCAGTCCAAGGGTTATCTCAGCGAGGACGGCTCGGAGGGTTACCTCTATCTGGCGGCGGAATCCATGCTGGCGCAGACATTTTCTGAGGATCGGTATGTTACCGCTGTGAGGTTTGCCTATGTGGAGGGCACCACACCTACCGGCGGAGGCATTACCGGCGGTGGCATCACTGGCGGAGGCATTACCGGCGGTGGTATTACTGGCGGAGGTATCACCGGCGGAGGTATCACCGGCGGTGGCGTTACCGAAGAAGGCATCACCGACGGCGGCGGTGCCGGCAGTGAGGTCATTTCAGTGGGAGCTGTCATTCCCGGCGAAACCATCGGTTTCGTAGGAGGCGGCAGAGACTTTGCCGGTTTGACGGACCGGGAAAAGGAGCTCCTTCTCCATTCGCCCCTAGGGGCCAAGATGGAATACGGTGAGGAAAATCGGGCGAACCTGGCGACAAAGCTGTGGTATCTCTCCCCGCTGGCTGCGACTGCCGGCGGACTGGCGGTGGAACACCCCGGAAAGACGGACAATCTGCTGGCTTATCCCGGAAATGTGGATTTTGAAGTACGGGAAACGGGGGAATCGGTGAACACCGGCGGCGGACCCGCCAACCCGGACGACTTTGCATCCATCGTCCTGTATGACTGGGACGAGACGCTGCTGGGGTCGATTATTATCGCAAAAGAAGCAGGAGAGACTGAAATTCAGAAGGCTTTAGACCAGTTTGTTTCCCGGCGTTATGCGGGGTATACGGAAGAAATCACCTTCCCGGCTGATCTTTCACAGGAAAGCTACCAGCCAGATCCGGATAAACCTCTGACCTATAAGAAGGGATATAATTTTGCGGGCTGGGTGGAAGTGAACGGTGGGGCCGAGACGGAGAGTCTAGAGGAAGCCTTTACCGCGTATCCGGAATTGGGAGTCACACCCAGTGCTATTGTGGATGGCCGTCCGGTCTATCCGGAAGGGACATTCAACGCGGCAAAATGGGATTATTCACAGACACCGGAAGGGGGATGGAACAACATATCCCTGAAAGCCGGATACGTGGAGAACGCTCTGTGCAACGTGGGAGGCTCCAATTATACGGTGCTGGCTCCGACCTACAATCGATATGGCTCGGCATCACAGACCGTGGGGCAATATGTTTTGAACTTAATCTTTAAACGTGAAAATACGGAGGGAAACGGCGTCACACGCCTAAAAAGTCCGGCAATCCGTGTGTCCTATGTTATAGATGGGGTCACTCTGTACTCTTCCGTAACATTGGTCAATTCTGATCTGACAGAAGGTGAGGTAATCGTTCCTAGATTGGCGTCTGAAGTATCCGCAACAATTATTGATTTGGCTGAGTTTGCGAATTGGGTCGGCGCATCAAGTAAACTTCTGGAAAATGTTAAGAACTATGATAAAAAAACAGAAGACGGAAAAGAAGTGGGATTTATCTATCAAGGTACCCTTGCTTTTCTGAATGAACAGGGAATTTTGGAGGCGCAGAGCTCCCCGGATTCGGATTGGGCCAGTACAAATAACATATTAGACTTTAACGACCTGAAATTGGATTTATCCAGGCAGACGGAAATATCCTCACGTTTTCAGCTGATGGCGGCCAGGAACAAACTGGTACTCCTATATATCGGAAACGGAGGACAATCGGTGGAACCCACTGCCATGCAGCAGGCTATCGAATTGAACGCACCGGGAGTCAATGCGGCCAATACGTTTAATGAAATGAAAACGAAGGTTAAGACGGCTTACGAGACAAAGGGAAGCGCATTGACAATATTGGAGATTCAAGCGGCAATCAACTAGAAAGAGGAGGTAACACAATGAAAAAAGCAGTCAGCTTTCTTCTGACGCTCACATTGGTATTCACTATGTCAATACCGGTTTGGGCTAACGAAGGAGATCCAACGGGCCACGTTGAGCAGTTGGTACTCACAACGGAGAA
>CAUHLX010000299.1 GCA_959606705.1 uncultured Bacillota bacterium
TGAAGAAGCGGAGTTATCTGAACGCGGCGGAAGAGGCGGTTCGGATGATCAAGAACCGGCTGATGAAGGAAGGGCGTCTGATGGTAGGAGCCCGAGGGAGCAAGCAGATGGGAAGCGGATTTCTGGAGGATTACGCCTTTGTGGCTCTGGGACTGCTGTATCTGTATGAAGCCACCGGCCGCATGCCGTATCTGCAGCAGGCCTTGGATTTGACCAGAGAGATGACGGATCTGTTTTTCGATGAAGAACAAGGCGGCTTTTTCACCACGGCTGCGGATCAGGAGCGGTTGATCGTCCGGCTGAAAGAAACCTACGACGGGGCGGTGCCCTCGGGAAACTCCGTGGCGGCGTTCAATCTGGTCTGTCTGGAGCGAAAGCTGTCCGGGGAGGTATTGCTGGAAACGACGGAAAAACAGCTTCAATTTCTAAAGAGAAAGATCGGAAGCACCGGCTATCCGGCCGGCTCCTGCTTTGCCATGCTGGCCTTCCTATCCACCAAAGAGGATCTCCTTCATCTGAAGCCCTGACGGCGTACGCCGGCTCCGGAGAACAGCGGACAGGCCGCCCTTCGGCAGGAACCGCAGTCCTGTCCGCTTTAGTGAAAGACCGCTTGTACGAGAAACATGTAGAGGACGGTCCCGGCGCCGATGCTCAGCAGGACGTTTCCCTTCCATTTGTGGAGGATCACGATCAGCAGGATGGCAAGAAATTCGGGAATCCCATGAGGCGAGCTGGTGAGGGAGACCCCTTTTAAACAATACACCACCAGCAAACCCATCATAGCGGGAGGCAACACCCGTCCGAGATAAGTGATGATTCGAGGATGCTCCTTTCCCTCGGGGAAGAGGAGAAAGGGGGTAAACCGCGTGAACATGGTGCCCAGGGCAACGGCCAGAATCATGATCAGCGTTTGGATCGGTGTCAGCGGCACAGCTTTCGCCTCCCTCCCAGCAAAACGGCTAAAATGAGCACCATGGACGGAATGACCAGATTGTCCGCGCCGAACAGGAACAAGCCGGCCAGTGTTCCCGCCACGCCGACCAGAGCCGGAATGCGGTTCTCGGCTTTTTTGATCTGTTCCAGAAAGAGCACCACGAACAGCCCGGTGAGGACAAAGTCCAGACCTTGGGTATTGATGGTCAGGAAGGAGCCCAGGACTCCGCCTAAAAAGGTTCCCAGAATCCAGTACGAATAGTCCAGAAGCGAAAGGGACAGGTAAAAGTACTTGCGTTCCACGCCCTCCGGCGGATCGACGCTGGAGGAGATGGAGAAGGTTTCGTCACAGAGCGTATAGATCAGAAAGAAGCGGGCCTTTCCCAGACCTTTATACTTTTCCAGCATGGAAATGCCATAGAACAGATGCCGGGCATTGACCATGATGCTGAGCAGAAAGGCCTGCAGCGGATTGAATACCGTGGTCAAAAGGGTGATCGCCACGAACTGCATGCTGCCGCAGAAGGCGATGGCGCTCATCAGCACGGACCACAAGGTGCCGTACCCCTTCGTCTGCATGAGCACGCCGTAAGCCATTCCCAGCACCAGAAAGCCGGTCAGCACGGGAATGGTCTGTGGAAAGGCGGCTCGAACCGCCTTGCGAATCTGGTCACTTTTGGTTTGTTCCGTCATTTCCTCACGCCTTTCTCTAGCCCTGTCGTTCCGTCAGACTTTCCCGTTCCAGCGCCAGCGCCAGCTGAGACACACAGGTGCTGATGAAGACCTGCTCTTCTTCGCTGATGGGAGCATCGCCGCAGTAGAACCCGGCTACGGCCACGATTCGGGAGCTGCTTTTAACCGGAGTGTACCACCATTTGGAATCGCTGAAAAAGGAGGTTCCGGAGCCGCAGGGAACCAGATTGGACAGACACCATTTGGGGATGGTGTCGTTCTCAAACAGCAGATCTCCGGAAATGGATTCCCGCTTGCAGCGGGGGGTGTCCAGTTCGTTCAAAGACTTGGCATGGTAGATCACCACCGGATGGGATTGAATCTGTGTCAGGGTATCCACCGCGTAGGTCAGGATGTTTTCCGTTCCGGAGGTGTTGAGATAGCCTAAGCTGATATCGTAGAGGAGCTTGGTGTGTTCCTCGTTGTATTCGGCGATTTTAGCGTGCTGCTGCAGCTTGCTCATCAAAGTACTGGTGATGAAGGAGACCACCAGGAAGAGGAAAAAGCTGAGAATGTAGTTGGGATCGTTGACATTGAAGGTCTGCCGCGGTTCCGTAAACAGGTAGTTGAACAGCAGAATGGAGGCCAGGCAGGCCAGCATGCCCCAGAGGTACCCTCGGGTCTCGATGGTAATGATGAGGATTCCGATGAGATAGGCCAAGATGATGTTCAGCTCGCGGATTCCGAAGGAATCCAGGGCGAACGCGGCCAGCGTACATAAAAACAGAACCACAATCATTTTCAGCGCGTCCTTCAAAAGGAGAGCGGAGTTGGAACGCCTTGTTTTTTCATTCATAACAATACCTCGTTGTAAGATCGATTTTTACTTCCGGACCAGCCGGTGGGACAGATTGTTCAACAGATGCATCAGCGAGATGAACACCACATAGATTTCCAGTCTGCCTACGAACATTCCCACATCCAGGATTCCCAGGACCAGCGGCGAGGCGTCAGGGGAGGTGATCCCCGCGGACAGACCCGCACAGGCCATGGCGGAAGAAAACTCAAACAGGGAAACATCCAGCGGAAAGCCGCAGGCGGTCAGCGCGAAGGAGCCCAAAAGGAGAACCGTGCAGTAGATGATGATGAAGGTCCCCGCTTCGGCCCGGTCCTGCCGCCGGATCAGCTCCGGCCCGGTAGGGCGGTACATGTAATCCGCGCGGATGACATGGTCGTTTGAGAAGGTGTCCCGAAAGCTCCAGACCACGTTCATAAAGGCGATCCAGACCTTCGTCTGTTTGATTCCGCCCGAGGTGGAGCCTGCTTGTCCGCCGATGCTCATGACCACGGTCAGAAGCAGGAGCAGGAAGGGCGGCCAGACCGTAAACGTGGGAACTGTCTGAAAACCGGTGGTGCTCAAACCGGAGACCACCTGAAAAAGGGCCACGCGCAGAGCTTCGCCAATCCCGGTTTGATTATACCAGGAAAAGTAGACGGCGCCTACGCCCACGAATCCCAGGCAGAGGATCAGGGTGCACTTCATTTCACTGCAGCGGAAGAATTTTCGGTATTCTCCCTTGATCAAAAGCACATGGGCCATAAAATTGACGGAACCCAGGAGCATCAAGACTACGGACACCATTTCAATGGGAAGGCTGTCGTAGTGTCCGATGCTGTCCGGCTGAGTGGAGAAGCCTCCGGTGGCCACGGCGGCGATGGAGTGATTGACCGCATCGAACCAGTTCATGCCGAAGAATACGTAGGCGACGGAGCCCAGGACGATAATCCCCAGGTAAATCGCCAGAATCAGCCGCACGGAACGGAGCAGATTCGGGAGCAGCTTGTCCGAATGGCCTTCCGCGTTGTAAAGACGCATTCCGTGAGCGTCGTTGAGAACGGACAGCATGACCAGCACCAGGCCCACGCCGCCGAACAGCAGCATCAGACTTCGGTGAAGCAGAATGATCTTGGGCGCGGCGGTCACGTCCACGATGGAGAGCCCCGTGGTGCTCCAGCCGCTGGTGGATTCGAACACGGCTTGGGAAATGGTGTAATCGCCGGTCATGATAAAAGGCAGTGCCGCGAAGAGGATGGCGAAGATCCAGGCGATGACCACGATAAAGGCGCTTTGATTTTTCTGTAAGGTGCCCTTTTCCGTTCCCCGGACGAAAAAGCTCAGCAGATAGCC
>CAUHLX010000300.1 GCA_959606705.1 uncultured Bacillota bacterium
GCTGTCCTCCATATTGAAGCTGTCCCGGAACAAGGAGCTGCTCAATACCATGAGCAGAGCCAGCGCCTCCGTGGGAAAGACGGACGCGGTGGACGTGATCTACGACCATTTGGGCATAGAACAAAAACAGGATAGTTAGCGAAAAACGGTAACACCTTTCGCGGGGATGCCATACTATGATTTATCAGGTTTTATACGATGAAAACCGGATGAATCGGAATATGGCGGCTCACTGGCCGTCCGCGGAGGTGTGAATACAAATTGGAGCGATATCACATAACCGGAGGGAAACGGCTTTTCGGAACGCTTCGGACTGCCGGAGCGAAAAACGCGGCTCTTCCCATTCTGGCGGCAACGCTCTTGTCGAAAGAGCCCTGCCGAATCTGTAATTGTCCGGACCTGTCCGATGTGCGGACGATGATGGAAATTTTACATAGTCTCGGCTGCAAGGTCAGCCGGGAGGGGGATGCCGTATTGGTAGACCCGTCAACGGTAAATTGTTTTGCAATCCCGGAGCACCTGATGCAGGGAATGCGTTCTTCCGTGTTTCTCATGGGACCTTTGCTGGTCCGCATGGGAGAAGTGGCCATCGGTCGGCCCGGAGGCTGTACCATCGGCCAGCGGCCCATCGACATCCACCTGTCGGCTCTCATGTCTCTGGGGATGGAGATTCAACGGCGGGAGGACCGGCTGTACTGCAGCGCCGGTCATCTGGAAGGCGCGGAAATTTCTTTTCAGGTTCCCAGCGTGGGAGCCACGGAAAACGCCATGCTGGCGGCGGTGGGAGCGCATGGCGTCACCCACATCACAGGAGCGGCCAGAGAACCGGAAATCACCGATCTTCAGGATTTTCTCAACGCCTGCGGGGCCCAGGTTCAGGGTGCGGGGAGCGATCGGATCACCATAAGGGGAACCGGCCTCCTATCCGGAGCGGAATACTCCGTGATCCCGGACCGCATCGAGGGAGGAACCTTCCTGTGCGCGGCGGCCATCACCGGAGGAGAGCTTCTGCTGACCCACGCCAGGCCGGAGCATCTGGAAGCGGCCACCCAAGCGTTGAAGCAGGCCGGATGTAAGATCGAGTCCGGGCCGGACACCATCTGGCTGAAAGCGCCCAAACGTCTTTCGGCATTGCATTCCCTTAGGACTCAGCCTTATCCCGGCTTTCCCACGGATCTCCAGTCCCAGTTCACGTCGCTGATGGCGGCGGCCCGGGGAACCACGGAAATTACCGAAACCATTTTCGAGAACCGCTTTAAGACGGCGGGAGAACTGGAAAAGATGGGCGCGTGCATTCGCGTGGAGGGAAGGACCGCTTTTGTAGCTGGTGTGAAGAAATTGCACGGAGCTCGGCTCCGGGCCGAGGATTTAAGGGGCGGCGCGGCTTTGGTACTGGCGGCTCTGGGAGCGAGGGGGGAATCAATTGTAGAAAACATTTGCCATATCAATAGAGGATATGATAAATTTGATGTAGCACTGAGGAAAATCGGCGCCGACATTCGACTGGAAAGCGACGAGTGAGCAAGGCGTTTTTTCAAATAGATAAAGCGGGAGCGCGATTGACAGGCGCCCCGAAAAAGGGGATTTCGGAAGCAAATGGAACAGCCTAGAAAAAAGAAGAAGAGGAAGAAAAAGCGTTATCTGCTGAAGTTCACTATTTTAGTGCTTCTGGCAGTTGGCGCTTACTTTTTCCTGACATCGGAGTTTTTTGATATTCAAGAGATTGAAGTGGAGAACAATGCCTATTATACGGCCGAGCAGATCATCGATCTGGCGGGGGCGGAAACGGGAAGCAATCTGTTTGAGACAAAGACCACCAAGCTGAGGGACAAGCTTCTCAAGGATCCCTACGTCAAGAGCGCGAAGGTCAGCAGAAAGCTGCCGGCCACGCTGGTGATCACGGTGGAGGAACGCAAGGAATACGCCGCCGTAGTGGAGGAAAACGTGGTGATTCCCCAGGAGGCGGCAGAACCGCAGACGGAGCCGCAGTCGGATATTCAGGCGGATCCCTCCGCTCAGCCCCTTACGGATGGCGCCGCGAATCTCGCCGATCCCGCAGGAACGCCCGCAGGAACGCCCGCGGGAACCTCGGAGGGAGCGGCTTCCGCTTCGGCGATCATCGATCCCCAGGCCGGAGTATCCCAGGGGGGAGTGACTTCCGGCGATGGAGTCGCGGCTCCGGAGCCAACTCCTCAGCCGCCCATGGTGGGCACGCTCTACGTACTGCTGGACAAGGACGGCATGGTGCTCCGCTCCACGACGGTGGCCCCGGGTCTGCCGTTGATTTCCGGATTGACGGTCAAGAACGCGAAGGCCGGAAAGCCTCTTAAAGTGGAAGAAAACCTCATGCTCTCGGATACGCTGAACATGATTGGAAAAATGTATGAAAGCGATTTGCTTTTTAAGAAAATCGTGGTGAGCCCGGTGCTGATCAAAGCCTATGTCTACGATACCTTGCTTTGTGAGGGAGAGCCCGCGGACATCGCGGAGAACATGGACGGACTGAAGGACGTTCTGGCCAAGCTCTACACCGACGGCACTCAGCGCGGCGTGATCCGGGTGGTCAGCGACAGCGGCACCACGCCATTTACATTCAGTCCGTTGATCGAGTAACAGGAGCAGCAGGGGAGAGGGAGTCGAAAAGGAATGAACAAGAAGTATGGTGGAATGATCCTGGTGGGGATCATGGCTCTGTTCGTGGGCTTGGTAATTTCCATTCAGATCAGTACGACGCAGGGGGTGGATCAAGGCGGTCTGGTGCCCTCCGTCAAGGCGAAGAGCTACGAGGCGGCTATGAAAAAGGCCATGGCGGAAAAGGACGCGGCCATGACGGAGCTCAACGATCTGCGGGACCGGGTCAGCGAAATGGAAAAGGCCATGGCGGACGAGGACGTTTCCTTCAATGCCATGCTCTCGGAGCTGGAAAAGTATAAAATGGCGGCGGGCATGGTGGATGTCAAGGGCCCCGGGGTGGTGGTCACGCTGGACGATCCCATTCCGGTGGACGGACTGGAGGGCACCAACAACAGCATACTCGTTTATGGAACTCAGGAGTATCTGCTCAAGCTGGTCAACCGCTTGAAGGACGGCGGGGCGGAGGCCATTTCCGTCAACGAGCAGCGCATCATCAGCGGCACGGAAATCAGCTTGGCGGGCAACAACCTGAATATCAACGGAGAGCCCACGGCGCCTCCGTATACGATTAAAGCCATCGGCAATCCGGATACCATTGCTTCCGCCATTACCATGCGGGCCGGAATCGTGGATTCCATGAAGGAAGATGGCCTGCGGGTAGGCATTTCAAAGCAGGGTGAAGTAGAGATCAAGGGTTACGACGGGACCCTGCGGTATCGTTACGCTCAGCCGGCGGACTCGGAGGACGAGGATCGGAAATAAGGAAGGAAAATGAAAAAATATCTGAAGTACATGATTCTCTTCGCGTTTTCCGTGGGCATCGGATTGGCCGCGGTGGGGCTGGCGCGCACCATGCAGGAGCAGCCGCTTTCATGGCTCTACGTGTCGCCTAAGGCGGCGGCGGATTACGAGACGGCCATCGCCACGGAGGAGAAGAACATCGAACAGCTGGACCTGCTCATCACCGACGCGGAAAAAAAGCTGGGAGAATATCAGGACCTGTCCAATCAGATCCAGAGCAGCGGTCTGGAAGAACGGATGCTGGAAGAATTGGATTATTATAAAGCGGCGGCGGGGGCCGTGGACATGGAAGGACAGGGAGTGGTGGTCACTGTGGACGACGCCACCCGGGAGCTGGGAGACAATGAGTTTT
>CAUHLX010000301.1 GCA_959606705.1 uncultured Bacillota bacterium
ATCGGAACGGGCATCGGCTCTCAGCCGATCCTGGGCTTCAACCGGGGGGCGCGTCTGCCGCACCGGGTCAAGCAGGCGTATCTCACGGCGGTCACCATGGCTACCGTGGTCTCCGTTCTGGGCTGGCTGGTGTGTATTCTCATTCCGCAGGTTCCGCTGTCGCTGTTCGGCACCTCGGACGCCAACTTTGCCAATTTCGCCGCTCACGCCATGCGGATTTTTATGCTGGGCGTGTTTACGGGCGGATTTCAAATCGTGTCCACCAGCTATTTCCAGGCTACGGGCCAGCCGATGAAGGCGTCCATTCTATCCATGCTGCGGCAGCTGCTCCTGCTGATTCCGTTGATTCTGATTCTGCCTCGTTTCATGGGGCTGGACGGAGTTCTGTGGGCCGGGCCCATCGCAGATATCGGTTCCGCTTTCGTGGTATTGGGCTTCATGATGGCGGAGCTTCGCAAGTTGAATTCCTGGATCAAGGAGGACGATGAGAAGAAGGCGCTGGCGGGGAGCCGGTAAAACGGCGGAAGAAGAGTGACGCCAAACGCTGCGTTGACAACCTAGGGGATCGACCTTATACTGAAAATATAAATGATGAGAGGGGGAAACACGATGTTATTCGGAAGGTTTTGCATTGATTCCGGCTCCACACAAGCATATCTGACAGAACATTGTGTGGAGCCTCAAGCGATCGATCGGTTTATTTAAGCGGCAGGGCGATTCCAAGCGGATTCTTTTCATTTGAGCGTCTCGTTTGTGCTGCCGTTCGGATCAACTCAAATCATCGGATCGGAGGCCGCGGACCATGTTTTGTCCGCGGTCTTTTGCTGTCCGTATCTATTATGCCGATGTTTCGGATTTCGCGTATGGAAAAGCAGAGGGCCATGCCTGTTGGCGTGTGGCGGCCTCTGTTTATGCGAGCGGCACCTGAAGCACAAAGCGAAGGAACAAGCTTGCCACCACCAGGCTCACAATGGTCCGTTCCAGGAAGATGAGAAACATCTCCGGCAGATTGACCCGGATCTTAGTGGTCAGAATCATGGCAACGTTATCGGAAAGATAGAGCACCTGGGTGATGGAGATCACCGCTACCAGAAACAGGGTGTAGGGGGAGGTGATCATTGCGGAGGCCAGAACCGAAGGGATGAACATATCCGTGAATCCGGCGACCATGGTCTGCGACGCCATGGCGGCTTCCGGAACCTGAAGCAGTTCGAGAAGCGGGCGGAAAGGCATCCCCAGCCAGGTGAAGACGGGCGTGTGATACGCCAGCGCCAGGGATACGGTTCCCACCAGCATGACCATGGACAGCATTCCGAAAAGCATCATGCAGGAATTTTTTCCCCAGTCGGTAAGATAGCTCTTGACGGTATAACCGCTGGCGTTTCCTTTCATCACCGCGCGGTGCCACGCCCAGCTCAGAAGACCGTAGCCCGGTTCCCGGTCGGTTTCATTGCCCACGGCCGGTGTTCCCGTCATGTAGGTGTCCGGCTTGCGGGAGAGCGGCGGGATTCTTCCCACCAGGATGGCGGAAATCACCGCTACGATGCCGACGGTCAAGTAGAACGAGAAAAATTGGTTTGCCAGCCCCACCTGTGTCAGGACCACCAGGGCGAAGGTGATGGAGACGGCGGAAAAGTTTGTAGCGATGGCAGCGGCCTCCCGGTGGGTATAATAACCTTTTTCCAACTGGCCGTTGGTGATCAGCACGCCCAGGGAGGTGGCGCCCAGCCAGGAGGACAGACAATCTACCGCCGCTCGTCCCGGCAGCCGGAATACCTTTCTCATCAACGGACTGAGCAGCGTTCCGATGAAGTCCATGAGACCGAACTCAGTTAAAAGAGGAAGAAGCCCACAGCCGTAGATGGCGATGGCAATGATGGTGCAAATCAGTGAGTAAAACACAAAGCTCCCCGTGTCAGGCCCGATGAGCCACACGGGCCATACCTGGAAAAAGACCATGATCATGACCGCGGCGCCCAGGCATCGCAGCATCACCCAGTACCACTTGGTCACGAACACACCGGAGAGCACCGGACTGTTTTGGATGAAGCTCAATTTGAAGACCGTGCCCAGTACGGTCATCAACGCCGACAATACGATAATGCCGAAGCCCACATAGGGCAGCACTCCTTTAAAAGCAGTGTTCACAAAAGAGTTGATCACGGTAATAGGGATGATGAAGCTGCCGGTTCCGTCGGGAATCGGGCACATAAACAGGAACGCCCCAATGGCCGAGGGTACGATGAATTTCAGGATCTGGACCAGCGTGAATTTCTCGCGTGCTTTTACTTTGGAAACATCCATGCGACTAAACCTCCTTAACTTGGTACATAAAATGATAGGAAACAGCCGGAGTATTTTCCGTATACTCGGATTATAAGCAAAGTTTTATGATTTGTCAATCGTAAAATCATAAAATCTCATTTACTCTCAAAACGATTTGATATATACTAAATTCATCAAAACAAGAGGACGGTGTGAGAACGATGATTTTAAATCAATTCAACGCGGAACAAATGAAGGTTTTTTTCTTCTATTCCTCCGTGCAGGAGCTGATGACCAGCCTTCATGTCATAGCCAATCCGGCCCATCATCCCACCACCCGGGATTGGGCCAGGCATAAGTATCAGTCCCTCTCCAAAGAGCTTCGCAGGGAAATCGATTTCTTCGGCGAGCAGTATGCCGACTGGTTTTTTATCATAGATGTCATTCTGCATATTGTGGAGAATGCCTACCCGGAGAAGCTGTCGGTGGAAGAGACGGTGGAGCGGATGATGAAGATGGACACTTATCAGTTTGCGGAGATCTTTCTGGGACTGTCGGCCTTCGATTACAGCCCGGACACGCTGAAAAAATGGATGGAGCGGCCGGATTCCATCACGGATGAGGAGCTGGGCGTCCAAGCGCATTTCTTGACAAAGGAGAGCGTCTCTTACTTTTTAAACGATATCGAGGGCATGAAAAAACGATTGCGCTGGACGATTCTGCAATATTGGGAGGAGTGCTTTTCCAAAGAGTGGCCTGCCATCGAGAGGTATTTTGACAGCATCGTCCGTAAGGAGGAGCTGGCCTTGCAGGCTGGCAGCCCTTTGGATTATATTAAAAATCTCCATCCGGACCTGAGCGTGGAGGAAGACCGGATCGTCTTTCACAAGGAACCGGAATACAGCGTTCCCATACAAAAAATAAAGAACCTGGTGATTATCCTTTCTGTTTTTACCACGCCTCATCTCAGCGGAAACTTTGTGGGAAATACGCTGGATATCGCCAAGAACCTCAACTTCCACTCGGTTAAGATTCAAGAAGACATTCCCGCCGGAGTGACAAATTTGATCTTCGCGGTAAGCGATTCCACCCGCATGAAAATCATGAAGATTCTTTGGAACGGCGATACCACGACCAAAGAGCTGGCGGAGGTTCTGGAGCTTTCGCCCAGCACGATCTCTCTCCATCTGAAAATTCTTAAGGATGCCGATATGGTGGAGACCAATAAGATCAAGAAATTCGTGTACTATAAGCTGAGAAAAGAGGTTTTTCAGAATCTGCAAAAGGATATCATCGACTATTTTGAGTATTGAACCCGCTGTGCCCGGTCCTCTGAAAAGAGGGCCGTTTTTTTTCGGAGCGGTATTCCTGTGGAAATAGAAGTGTTTTTTTGTTTTAACAATTTTATAATTTTAGAATTGACAAAGTAGATTTGGGGTGTAAAATGAAATCATCAATCACTACTTACGGATATGGGAGGAAATGAGATCATGAAAAAACCTGAAATTTTATTTCTA
>CAUHLX010000302.1 GCA_959606705.1 uncultured Bacillota bacterium
TCAAAGGAATTTTCGGCTATATTCTTCGGAGAAAAAAAGCCGGCACTCGCTTCTGGGTAAACTTTTTCTGCGGGATGCTATATCTCCTGACCTTTGGCTATCTCATCGGAGCCTACGCCGGAATGTACGCGGATATTTTCGCTATTCTTTATCTGATGGTCGTGGTGATCTGTACCCAGTTCAATAAGCCGCCCAAGGGACCGAAGGCGCCGAAACAGCCGAAGCTGGGGGATTGAGGCTCGTATAAAATGAGGATCAAAGCGGTCCGGAGTGGATTTCGGCTTTTAAACGAAGATGACCGAAACCGGTCGAAACGACAGGCCCATTTTCGATTTGTTTTATCATCTTATTGAAATAAAGTCGAACTCGATGCAAAACAGCACTCAAACAGGCCATTTCACTGACATAACTACCTTAATATTACATTTATTTCGACCTGAATTACGTTTTCTCTTTAAAAGGTCGAAACCCAACGCATGGCTATAAAAAATGAAAGAAGGGCGGGAGACGCGAGTCACCTGCCCTTGTGTTTTTCCTTTTTCTTTTTTTGCCGTAGTTCAAACTGCGCTTCTTTTTCTTCCTTGGAACGCTGACGTTTTCGGGCCTTTGCTTCCGCGGCGGCTTCCTGGCGCTGAGCGGCCAGAGCTTGCTGGGCTTTGGTGCCTACGCCGGTCTGTGAAAGCGCTCGTTGAATTTGACGCTGCATCCGCTTGGGATTGACCCTTCGCGGCTCCTTGCCGTCATCCGGCACCGGCGGACCGTACCGCAGGCGGCTCCAGTTGCGAAAAAAGTAGTCGTAAATCTGGTAATCCTTAGGTTCCGAACCGAAGGTCACCTTCGTGGCAATTACGGTGTCCCCTTCATGTACTTCGTAAACACCCACCCAGAACGGGTCCTCGAAGTACACGGTGAGACTGGTGCGAATTCCACTCATAACAAATCCCTCCTGACTGTGTTTTGACTTCACAGGGAAGGGACAACCTCAGGAGGCAGGTTACTGACAGCGCGCGTCAGGGGAAAAACGGCCTTGCGCGCCGCGCCCGGACTACCAACCGGATCTTAGTGTTTTTATCCCCGCGGCTAAATTATATTAGGAACGGGATGGTTTGTAAAGAGGGACCCGGACCAAGAGAAGCTTCAGCTTCAGCGCCAGCGCAGACACAGCGTGACGGGAATCAGGAGCAGCAGTCCCCCTCCGAAAAAGAGCCAGAGAGAAGAGTAGCCAAACTGTGTCAGAAGCAGCCCGCCCACGGTGCTGCCCAGTCCACCGCCGCAGAACAGCCCCAGACCGATCAGACCCGAGGGAAGACCGGTGCTTTCGGGCGTGACCTCCAAGGCAAAGGTGGCCAGAGAGGACTGGACGGAAATGTAGCCGAAGCCCAGCAGGATCGTGGCCGGGAGCGCGACCAGCCAGGAACCGGCCTGCCCGGCCAAGAGCAGGAGGATTGTGGAAAGCAGGGCCAAAACTTCTCCGGCGAGGATCACCCGGGATTTCCCAAAGCGGGAACCAAGACGGCCCACTCGGGTGCCGCCCAGGAGACAGGCGAAGCCGTAGAACATGACCACCATCCCCCCTTGAAGATAATCCAGCCCGGTGCGTTCGTGGAGAAAGGCGCCTAGATAGCCGTAGATGCCCAGAAGCAGGAAGCCGGCGGCCAAGGCGAAGGGGAAGAGGAAGCCCAAAGGAGCGCGGAGGACTCGAAGCAGGGCGCTGAAAAAGCCGCGGGGCGGGTTGGAGCCAACCTCCGCCGACGTCGAATCGAGCACAGAGGACATTGAATCGAGCACAGAGGACGTCGAATCGAGCACAGAGGACGTCGAATCGACCTCCGCCGACGTCGAAACCGCCGAAGCGTGCGCGTTCCCCGGCTTCCCTTTCAGGAGCAGGAGGAAGGCCAGGAGGCCGGCCAGCGTGAAGAAGGCGAAGGCGCCTCGCCAACTTACGTATTTGGTGATCAGGCCGCCCAGTCCGGCGCTGACGCCCTGCCCCGCAAAGACGATGCCCATGAAAAGACCCACGTAGGTTTGACGCTTTTCGGCGGGAACCGTGTCACCGATCAAGGCCAGAGAGACGGCGATGATGCCGGCGGCGAAAAAGCCGGTGAAGACCCGCCAGAAGCTGAGCATTCCCAGGGAGGGAGCCAGCGCTCCGCCGGCGGTGCCCAGGGTCAGTCCCAAAACGATCAGCCGCAGCAGCTTGAACTTGCTCCAACGGTCGCTGAAATATCCGTACACCGGCTGCATGGCGCCGTAGGGGATCATATAGGCTGTGAGAATACAGCCTGCCGCGGCGGCGGTGACTCCGAAGCTTTCGGCGATTGCCGGCAGAGACGGTGAGACGAACCAGTTGTCCGCCGCCGACACGAAGCCTGCGAAGCCCAGACACAGAACCAGCGAACGATATTTCTTTTCCATAGAATTCTTTCCCTCCCGGATCGACCTTTTCCATTGCATTCGGACGCAATAAAACCAGTATAATATGAGGAAAGATTTGTGTCAATTTTCGAAAAAATATTGAGACGGCGTTCAAAATGAGTTACTATAAAGACATAGGAAGTTAACTGAAAAAATAGGGGGTTCTTTTTATGGATATGAACATCAGAATCAGACAGGCGAAACCGGAAGATCTGGACGAGGTCTACGAAGTGGAACAAGCCGGATTCTCGGCGGAGGAAGCGGCGACCAAGGAGATGCTCAAAGAGCGGATCGAGACCTCTTCCAAGAGCTTTTTTGTTGCGGAGACCCGGGAGGAGGACGGACAGGAGCGCAAGATCGTGGGTTTGATCGATGGCTGCCTGTCGGACGAACCGGTTTTGCAGGATTCCATGTATAAGGATGTTTCCACGCACCAAAAGGACGGCCGGTATCAGATTTTCTTCGGCTTGACCGTACTGCCCGAGGTCAAGGGCAAAGGCGTAGCCGAGATGCTGGTCAAATACGTGATTCAGCACTCGAAAGAGGCAGGGCACAGAGGAATCGCCATCACCTGCAAGGAGAAGCTGATCGGCTACTTTGAAAAGTTTGGTTTTCGAAATGAAGGGATTTCCAAGTCCAATTATCTGGGCGAGGTGTGGTACGATATGAAGTATCGTTTCTAAAGGAAAGAATCCTTCGATTCAATGATGAAGAAATGATGAATTTCCTCATTTCCCTGTGATGAAGCGGTTATTCCGTGGTAAAATAAAGATGGTTTCAGGTAGAAATAAGGGGATGGTTACGATGTGGAGTGAACGAAATCGCGCGCGGTTTGCGGACTGTGTGGCGGATCTCATTGAAACGGACAGTGTCAACGCGCTGAAAGACGTGCGGCACCATTTGAATTTAAACTGCTACGATCACAGTGTGTTTGTGGCCTATGTGAGCTTTCTGATTTGCAGGAGGCTGGGCTTGGATTACGTAGCGGCGGCTCGCGGCGGATTGCTGCATGATCTGTTTCTGTACGACTGGCATGAAAAGGACAGTCACCAGGGCCTGCACGGATTCACCCATCCGCAGGCGGCGTTGAAAAACGCCCGCAAGCTCTGCCCGCTGTCGGACAAGGAACAGGACATCATCGTCAAGCACATGTGGCCCCTGACCCTGCGGTTTCCGCGGTTCAAGGAATCCTACGTGGTCTGCGCGGCGGATAAGCTCTGCGCGCTGGCGGAGATGAGTCTGGTGTATCAGCTGATGAAGGTGGATCGCCGACTCAATGATCCGGTAGTGAAATATGCCGCCAAGGCAAGATAAGAAAAAACAGATACGGCCA
>CAUHLX010000303.1 GCA_959606705.1 uncultured Bacillota bacterium
AGTTCCTGCTGTTCATAGCAGAGCTCTATCCCATTGACAGCCAAAAAAACCAGCATCGCATGAGCGCCGATCCGTTTATTTCCATCCACAAAAGGGTGGTTGCAGACGAGGCCAAAGCCAAGCTGCGCCGCTTTCGCCTGCAGGGATGGATATACCGGCTCTCCTCCGAATGTTTGGAAGGGAGCCGCTAATGCAGACTCTAAAAGCCCGTCGTCTCGAATGCCGTCGGTTCCTCCGAATGCAGCGATCAGCGCAGTATGAAGCGTTAAAATTTGTTTTTTTGATAAGGTTTTCATTTCGCCAGTTCCTCATAAGCATGGCGATTCTTGGCAATCAACCGTTTGGACACAGCCAGAATATCCTCATCTTCCGCAAGCTGTTCCTGCTCTGCCTGACTGAATTCCACCAGTACATACCGTGGGACATTGTTCTTTAAAATAACGGCTGCACCGTTTTCGTCAACCAAACGAGCGACACGGGAAAAATTCTGATTGGCTTCTGTGATGGAAACCAGATTTTTTGTATTCACAGTCATATACAGCACCTCCTGTTTTTATTATACTCAAAAATAGGAGAAATACAACCTATTTTTGAAGAGAGTTGATTTTTATCGAAGTAAAAGTACCAAAAGAAATTCGGGATTATCAGGAGTCTATCTTTTTCGGGCTCTCCACCCGGCAGTTTATCTGCTCCCTGTTGGCCGTAGGCGTGGCGGTTGGGCTGTACTTCGGCCTGCGCCCGTTGGTCGGCAGCGAGGAAGTGGGCTGGATGTGCATCCCCGGGGCCGCGCCCTTCGCGGCCTGCGGCTTTTTCAAATACCACGGCATGACCGCCGAAAAGCTGGCGTGGGCATGGTTCAAGTCGGAATTTCTGTACCCGAAGAAGCTGGTGTTCAGATTCGACAGCCTCTACTATGACGCCGTGAAGGACGCCATCGCGGAGGGGGAAAAACCTCCCCGCAAGCGGAAAACATGAGAGTCTCAGCCACCAGATGGGAAAGAACAGTAACCCTCAAAATCTCTCAGGAAAGGAAGGATGCCTATCATCAAAACGCTTCTCAAAGCAACGAAAGTAGAAAAAGAAAAATTCAAAATTCCAAAGTCCGTACAGGACGCCATCCCCATCCAGCGCATCTGGCCGGATGGGATTTTTCAGGTGGGGAGCCGGTTTTCCAAGACCTTCTCCTTTACCGACATCAATTACAGCATCGCCGGCAAGGAAGATAAGACGGCGATGTTTTTAGATTATTCGGAACTGCTGAACGCGCTGGACTCCGGCGCTTCCGCCAAGATCACCATCAACAACCGCCGCATTGACAAAGCCGAATTCGAGAAATCCCTGCTGCTGCCCATGAAAGAGGACGGGCTGGACACGGCTTTGCCCTACGGCCTGCGGAGAATTCAGGCGCTGAGAACCCTCACCACCGAGAGCACTGCGGTGCTGATTCCCTTCCGGGCGCAGGAAATCCTCCAGAACGGCGGAATCTACTATGGGCAGAATGCTGTCAGTAAAAACATGATTGTGGCAGACCGGAGAAAGCTCTTAAACGGCAACAGCTTCCGCTTAGGTGTTTCCGGCTCCAGCAAATCCTTCTCCGCCAAGGAAGAAATCGTCAGCATCGCCCTGTCCACCAACGACGATATCCTGATTTTAGATCCCGAATCTGAGTTCGGCTTTTTGGTGGAAGCCCTCGGCGGCGAGGTCATCCGGGTATCCGGTTCCTCGGATACTCACCTGAACGCCATGGATATGGACAAAGCCTATGGGGACGAGCGCAACCCGCTGATTGAGAAATCCGAATTCATCCTCTCCCTGTTCGAACAGCTGGTGGGCGCGGGCAACGTGAGCGCCAAGGAGAAATCCATCCTTGACCGATGCACCTATGACGTGTACCGGGAATATATGGCCAACAATTACGAGGGCGAACCGCCCACCCTGAAAGACCTGTACCACTCCCTGTTAAAACAGCCGGAGCCAGAAGCCAGAGGGCTGGCGCTCTCGTCGGAATTGTTCATCACCGGCAGCCTCAACACCTTTGCCCAGCGCACCAACGTGGACACCAAGGCCCGAATCATCGCCTATGACATCCGGGAGTTGGGCGAGCAGCTTATGCCCATCGGTATGCTGGTGACCTTGGACGCCATCTTCAACCGCGTTATTCAGAACTGGAAGAAGGGAAAGACCACATGGGTATTTGCCGACGAGTTTTACCTGCTGTTCCGCTATGAGTACAGCGCCGACTTTTTCTACAAGCTGTGGAAGCGCATCCGCAAATACAACGGGCTGGTGACAGGGTTAACACAGAACGTGGAGGAGCTCCTCCGTTCCGATACCGCCCGCCTCATGCTGGCAAACTCGGAAGTTTTAATCCTCTTGAACCAATCCGCCACCGACCGGGATGAACTGGCGGGGCTTCTGCACATTTCTGAAAACCAGCTTGGCTACATCACCAATGTGGCGGCTGGCTTCGGCCTGTTTTTCGGCTCCGACTCCACGGGAACCGGCACCAGCGTGACACAGGCGGTGTCTACCCTTAACGGGGAATATCTGGCCCACATTCAGGAGATAGAGGACGCCAATCCCCACGACCGGATGGAAACCGCCTCTAACGACGGGATGCTTTCCATCAATTGGGAGGACGTCCTCGCCGTATTTTCCGCCAAGGTTACCGGCGCGGAGGATGGGGCGCAGATCGCTTCGCTGGACGACGCTCAAGTTCAGCAGCTGCGGGACATCATGTGGGAGATGAATGCGGTATCCTCCGGCACCCGCACCGAAAGCCATGAGGTAGAAGTTACCGAAGTAGACGAGGATGGGAACGAAACCACCCATACCGAAACGGTGACGGAAACCATTCTGGAAATCACCATCACCCACAAAACGCCGGATGAAATGGCCCGCCAGTACAGCTTCAATTCCCGGCAGAACGAATACCTCGCCCTTATGTCGGAGCCGGAAAACCAGAATCTGTGGGCGGAACTGCTGGGCGGTTACACAAGCGGCGGCGGGCAGATCGTGAACCCCGACGCAGATTGGATAGGGACGGGCATTTTCCAGTGGCCCCTTCCGCAGAGCTACACGATCACCTCATGGTTTGGCTACCGGGAAGATCCTTTCACCGGGGAGATCGCCTACCATAGCGGAACCGACATCGCCGCGCCGGAAGGTACGCCCATCCTTGCCGCAGCAGACGGAACCGTCACCATAGCCAACGCCATCGATTCGTGGGGCGGCGGGTATGGGTACCACATCAAGGTAAACCACAACGATACCTTCGACACTCTGTATGCCCATTGTTCCTCCATCTGCGTGGCGGTTGGGCAGGAAGTGAAGCAGGGCGAGGTGATCGGCTACGTCGGCACCACCGGAAATTCCACCGGAAACCACCTGCACTTCGAGGTCTGGCAGAATGGGGAACGCACCGACGCCCTTGGATATTTTAAAGCGAATGATTGAGAAAATTTAAGTGCAGAAGTTTCTTGATAGGGGAATTTTCAGCAAAACTGAATGTAGTCTGAACAAATAATTGAAAGAGATAAGCCCACAGAGATTTCTGAGGGCTTATCTCTTGAAATAATGCGATCATTTTCGCCAATTTTTTGCAATCTACAGTATCATGTGCTTGTATTTACAACCTGTATTTGATATAATAAAAATAAATATGTTGTTTTTAGGGATAAGGGGTTGACAAGATATGGCTCTTGAAAATATAATGTCTAACAGACAGACAGACAGACAGA
>CAUHLX010000304.1 GCA_959606705.1 uncultured Bacillota bacterium
CTCAATTCGTTTTCCAGTGAGAGAGCCTCGGCATAAATATGGATTTTCAGCTTGCAATGATACATTTCCGCTTCCTCCTCCCGTGGCTATCCCACTTGTTCCACCATTCCTACGGCTTTGACGGTGGCGCCGTCCTTATCTTTGACTGCCGCCAGCGTAATTCGATTCCAGGCCGTGCTTCCATCCGCCATTTGGGCGTGAATCACGCAGGAAGCCCGATCCTCTCCTCGATAAATCGCCTCGTACATCTCATAAAAATCATTCACCGATTCTTCGCAAACCGTTCCCTGCTCTATGAACCCCTCTGGCGCGTTGGCCACCGTGGCATCCAGCGCAAACGCTTTCTGTGCGTACTCGGAATACCGAGCCACTCTGGTTTTTACATCCAATTCAAAGATCACGATATTCGTCGCTTCCATGGCCAATCGGAAACGCTGTTCACTGATCCACAGAGTCTCCATGGCTTCCATCTGATCGGTGATGTCGTCCAGGGACGCGTAGTAAACGTCCTGCGTCCCCTTTTCCGCCAGATAAAACAGCCTCAAATGGAGCCAGACCGTCCGTTCTTTCTGCAGCTGCCGGACACAGACCTCTACACCCCCTCCGTATAGACCGTTTTTCGCTTCCATCAGCCCATCCTGCAGCAGCAGCCGATCCTCCTCCATTATGGTCAAAAAGAGATCGATTTCCGCGTGGTCCGGCCGTCCGAACCGTCCGGTCACGCGATAGTACTCTTCCGTTCCCCGCATCAGGCTCAGCCTTCCCTCCTCCAGCGTGTACAAGGCGATGGCTCCCAAAAGATCCCCCAGGAGACGGCCGCTGATCACGTCCTCGTGAAACAGGTCGTGAAAGTCCAGAATTCGCTCCTTCTGAAATTCCAGCTTCCCGTCCCCGATCACCTCCACTTTTCCGCAGTCCTCGATGAGCGCTTCAAACTCCTTCAGCGGCATGGGCTTGAAATAGAAATATCCTTGGGCGTACATACAGCCCAGCCCTAACAGAAAGTCCACTTGATTTTGGGTCTCCACGCCCTCCGCGATGACCGGCAGATTGAGCCATTTGCTCATATGCACCACGGACTCCAGGATCCCCTTGCTTTTCGTATCGTCCTTATCCAAAAACCGCATATCGATTTTGAGGATGTTTACGCTGATGTCCTTGAGCATGTTCAAAGAGGAATAGCCGCTTCCAAAGTCGTCCATGAGGATAGTGAAGCCATTTTTCATCAAACGTTCCATCGTTTGAATGACTTCCTCCGTTCGATTGACATAAGCGCTTTCCGTGATCTCGATCTCCAGCCATTTGGGCTCCAGATCATACTTTTTCAACAGCTCTTGAAACGTCCCGCAGACATCCATTCCGTACACGTCGATCCTCGAGATATTCACGGACACGGGGATCGGCGGATGGCCCGAATCCATCCATCGCCGCAGCCAGGACGCCGCCTCTTCCCAGACGAAGACATCCAGCTTCTTGATGAACCCGTTGCGTTCGAAGATGGGAATGAACTCCGCCGGCGGAATCAAGCCTCGAGTCGGATGATTCCAGCGGACCAGTGCCTCGGCTCCGACGATTCGATTGGTGTACATGTAACATTTCGGCTGCATGTAAATCTCAAATTCACGCTGCTCCAGCGCGGTTTCCATTCCGTTTAATATTTCCTGTTCCTTTAACAGCGTATTCCGAAGTCCCAGGTCGTAAACGGCCGAATGCTTCATATAATTGCCTTTGACCGAATGCAGCGCCAGAATCGCCCAGTCGCACATTTGGCTGACACTCAAGCTGCGATCCGTCACCCGGTAAAACCCTATGGCGGGAATCACCGCCATATCCAAAGGATATTCCCGAAAGATCCGCAAGAGCCGCTCTTCCGTTTCTTTTTCATTCCCCCCCGGCAGACAGATGGCAAACACATCGTTGAACAGCCTCCCCAGGATTCCTTCCTTGGGATAGAAGTCCTTCTTCATTCTCTCCGCAAGATAACAGAGGAGGTCATCGCCCCGTTCCCTTCCAAACAGATCGTTGATCAGTTTGAACCGTTCCACGTCAACGCAGACCAGCTGATAGACCCGCCGCGGATTTTCTCGAATCACGGCTCCCGCCTTTTCATAAAAGGTCCGACGATTGTATAAACCCGTAAGCAAGTCGTATTCCTGATAAAACCGAAGCTGATCCCGGAGAATCTGATTCTCTTTGCACAGCGCCCGATCCCGTTCTTCTTCCGACATCACGATCAGCTCCTCGCAGCAATCTTTTTTCCCGTCCTGCCGCCGTAATTTTTTGCAGCATTCTGTTTGAGTAATAAATGAATAATCCTTTCGGCAACGCCGACACGGATCTATACGGCTATTATACCATGTCTTTCGATCCATAGCCGTTGGCGAGAGGTAAGACATGGTGAAATAGCCCCTCAAATCCTATATGGCTATTATACCATATTATGTTTGGGATGAATACCGGGATCGAACGGAACGCAGGCAATAAAAAATACCGGTCGATCATCAACCGGTATTTTTCAGGAACGATTCCTCAGATTTTTTCACCAAAGCGCCGTTCGTATTCTTCCTCCAGCTCCGCCCGGAAATCCGGATGGGCAATGGAGATCAGATTTTTCGCTCTCTGACGAAGCGTCTTTCCTTTTAGAGGCGCGATGCCGTACTCCGTTACGACATAATCCGCGTCCTGACGTGATGTGGTCACAGTGCCGCCGTGAGGGATGAACGGTGAAATCTTAGAGATCCGCGTTCCGTCCTTCTTTACCGTGGAAGAAGGCATCGCGATGATTCCCTTTGCATTTCCGTCCAGCGCCATGGCCGCGCCTCTCATGAAGTCCACCTGCCCGCCGACGCCGCTGAATTGCATCATGCCGATCGTATCGGAAACGATCTGACCCATGAAGTCAACTTGCAGCGCCGAATTGATGCAGATCATATTCGAATTTTCTGCGACGATCCCGGGGTGGTTGACATAGTCTACGGTTCTCATTTCCAAAGCCGGATTTTTCTCCGCAAACCGGTACAGCCGCTCGGTTCCCATTAAAAATGTAACAATCATTTTACCCGGATGGAGCTTTTTTCTGGAATTATTTATAATTCCAGCTTCGTAAAGGTCCACCACTCCATCGGAAATCATCTCGGAATGAATCCCCAGATCCTTTTTATTTTTCAACGACTGAAGTACCGCGTCGGGAATCGCACCGATCCCCAGCTGCAAGGTCGCTCCGTCCGGAACCAGCTCCGCGCAGTGCGCTCCGATGGCCATTTCCACGTCGCCCAAAGCGGGTCCCTTCAACTCCGGAATCGGCCGCGACGCCTCCACGATACAATCCATCTCGCTGACGTGAATAAACGTGTCACCGTAAATCACCGGCACCTGATCGTTGACCTGCGCCAGCACCACCTTGGCGGATTTGACCGCTTGATAGGAATAATCGCTGGACGGCCCCAGGCTGCAGTAGCCGTGCTCGTCAGGGGGCGAAACCTGCGCCAGGCAGACGTCCACCGGAAAATAACCCTTCCGAATGTAATTGGGAACCTCATGGAAGAAAACAGGAGTAAAATCCCCTCTTCCTTCATTGACGCACTGCCGCGTGGGCGGGCTTAAAAACCATGCGCTGTATGTAAAGTTGTCCCGATACTCCGGCTTGGTAAACTCGCCTTTTCCTAAATAGACCATACCGCTGATGGTCACATTCCGGTAGGCGTCGGCATTGGCGACC
>CAUHLX010000305.1 GCA_959606705.1 uncultured Bacillota bacterium
TTCTGTTATATCACGGATTTTCCCATGTTTGAGATCAACGAGGAAACCGGTAAAATCGATTTTACGCACAACCCGTTTTCCATGCCGCAGGGGGAAATGGAAGCGCTGCTGACCATGGACCCGCTGGACGTAAAGGCTTATCAATACGACATCGTGGTCAACGGAGTAGAGCTGTCGTCGGGAGCCGTGAGAAATCACCGGCCGGAGGTAATGGTAAAGGCCTTCGAGATCGCGGGCTACACGGAAGAGGACGTCAAGGAACGGTTCGGAGCGCTGTATACTGCGTTTCAGTATGGCGCACCGCCCCATGCCGGAATGGCGCCGGGGGTGGACCGCATGGTCATGCTGCTGTCGGAGGAAGAGAACATCAGAGAGATTATCGCCTTCCCTCTATCGGGAACCGGTCAGGATCTGCTGTTCGGTGCTCCGGGTCCGGTGGATGAAAAACAGCTGCGGGAAGTGCACATTAAGATCAGGTAATCACTGCAAAAAACGGCACTGATTCATATGAATTAGTGCCGTTTTTTATATCGAAAATTGAATGAACGCTGGAAATTTTAGAGCGCGTATTTTCTGCGGGCCGCCCAGCGCCGTTCCAATTCACCGGAAAAGGCCAAAAGAATGCAAAAGCCTAAAGACCAGCCGCCCAGTACGTCGGTGGGATAGTGAACCCCGAGATAGATTCGGGAAAAACCGATGGTGAGGAACAGAAGGGAAAACGCCGCCGTAAAAACGACACGCGCTTTGGGATTTTCCACGTGATGCCAGAGCAGTACGATCAGTAGTCCGTAGAATACCAGCCCGGTCATGGAGTGACCGCTGGGATAGCTGAACCCGCCCTGAGTGATCAGATGCAGGGACAGGTCGGGCCGGGGCCGCTGAAAGATCCGTTTCAGCGCCTCATACAAGAGCGTGGAAACAATGCAGGAGGTTGCCAGAGGTACGCCAAAATGGCGCCTGGTCTTTTGAAAAAAGAGCAGCGCGATGCAGATCATTGTCACGGTCTGCCAGTTTCCCAAATAGGTGATGGGAGTCAGCACCGCGGTGAGGGTCTCGGTCCGCAAGGCGTAAATTCGCGAACAAAGGGCCAGATCCAGCGGGGTCACTCCATCCCGCATCACCAAGAAAGCGATGACACAAAAGAGCAGCAGTGCGGAACAAAACAGGACCGAGCGAATGCCGATCCTGCGAAGCTGTTCCGGTTGATATGATTTCTTTAAATCCATATGTCGTCCTTACTGAGCCTATTTGATTTTGACCGCGGTGCCGTAAGCGATAATTTCCGCGGCGCCCTGCACGATTGCGGAGGAAGCGTAGGTCACACCGAGGATGGCGTCGGCGCCTAACGCTTCCGCTTCATCCACCATCCGTTTGCTGGCGATCTGACGCGCTTCATTGAGCATGTCGGTGTAGCCGGTGAGCTCGCCGCCTACCAAGCCTTTCATTCCGGCCATGAAGTCCTTTCCCACATTTTTCGACTGTACCACGTTGCCTTTCACGATTCCCAGCACTTCAAATTCTTTTCCGGGCAGATAATTAATATTTACGAGCAGCATCTTCTTCTCCTCCTTTGAGTTCTTCCATTCTTTGAATTAGGACCGCGATTGCGCAGCCGGCGACAGCCAGCGGAACGGCCACAAACAATAGCTTAACCAGTACCGGGATCCCGGTGATCGGGACTATGATCAGTGCAAAGCCCACCAGATAGAGAACCAGCAGCACGGTGATGATAATTGGAGCGATATAGGCTTTCATACGTTATCCCCTCCTAAGAATCATATTAATTCGTGAGGGGAGGATATGCAATAGATTTCCAACCAGTTTAACAAATATTTAAGAATTCGACTATTATTTTGTCCGTCGTATGATAAAATATAATCGGGTTTAGTTTATGGAACGTTCGAGGAGTTAGAAGAATATGAATATCATTCACGCATTGGGATTTGGCAAGGTCATGTATCCGGCTATCTTTCGGATCCGTCATCTTCAGAAGGAGATCCGGCGCTGTAAGGCGGAGGGGGACATCTCCGGTGAAATCCAAGCCATCAGTCAGGCGGAGCACGCCTGGGGAAATTATGTCATTGACAAAATCGGCATCGATCTTCGGGTGACGGGATTGGAAAATATTCCGGACGGACCGGTGGTCTACGTTTCGAATCATCAAAGCTTTATGGATATTCCCATTTACACGGCGGCCATACCGAGCCGGGAGTTCAGCTTTGTGGCCAAACAGGATCTGCTGAGCATTCCGCTGTACGCCAGGTGGATGCGCGACGTGCGCTGTGTGATGATGGATCGGGAGGACCCGCGGGATTCCCTGCGGGCCATCAATGAAGGGATCGAGCTGTTGAAGCAGGGCTTTTCTCTGGGCATCTTTCCGGAAGGAACCCGCGGGAAAAACGGGGTGATGGGGTCGTTCAAACGAGGCAGCATGCGGCTGGCGACGAAACCGGGAATCCCGGTGGTTCCCATTACGCTGAACGGTTCTTATCATTGCTTGGAGGAAGCGCAGCGTGTGCGGCCGGCGGTGGTGGATTTCCACATTCACCCGGCCATTGAAACCGCCGGAATGGAGAAGCGGGAGGCCAATGAGCTGGCGGATCGCGTGGAGGAAATCGTCCGCGCCAGACTGATCGAGCTTCAAGCCATTGACGCCAAGCGATGGGAGGGGAAGAAATAGGGAGTTTCGCAAAAACTTCTTTACAACTGGCGGAACTGTTGTTATAATGGCCTCAATTCAATATGAAATGATTCTTCAGGGCAGGGTGCGATTCCCTACCGGCGGTAAAGCCCGCGAGCCAAGCGGCGCCATTTGCGCGGCGAGGCAGATTCGGTGAAACTCCGAGGCCGACAGTATAGTCTGGATGAAAGAAGAATGATACGATCGATGTCGTTTGACGCCCTGGAATGTTTTTTTGACGTTCCGGGTTTTTTTATTTTCATGTGGGGATGTGATCGTCGGGTTGCCGCCGGCGTTCCGTTTCCGCAGGATTTCGTATCGCAAGCCCTGGGGAGAAAGGATCGATCCGGGGCTTTTTTCATGGCCAAAATCCATGAAGAATCGGATCGGAGCTGAGAAACGGGACCCACCGATCGCGGGGATGGGGGCCTGGGAAAGAGAAAGGGTGTGTCAGTGTGAAACAACAGGACGAGGAGCGCAAGCCGGGAACGAATCGGGAGAACGAGGCCGATGAGGATTGGATGAGACGGGCTATCGAACTGGCCAAGAGGGGAGAAGGCGCGGTGAGCCCCAATCCTCTGGTGGGAGCGGTCATCGTAAAGGACGGCAGCTGCTTGGGAGAGGGGTACCATCGGTGCTGCGGAAGCCCGCACGCGGAACGGAACGCGCTGGCTTCCTGCCGGGAAGCCGGAGCATCCCCCCGGGGGGCCACCATGTACGTAACGCTGGAGCCCTGCTGCCATCAGGGGAGGACGCCGCCCTGTACGGAGGCCATTTTGGACGCCGGACTTCGGCGGGTGGTTATCGGGTCCGCAGATCCCAATCCGCGGGTGTCGGGGAAGGGCCTGGCACTGCTGAGGGCGGCGGGGGTGGAGGTTACGGAGGGGGTGCTCAGGACGGAATGCGATCGCCTCAACCCTGTTTTTTTCCACTATATCCGCACCGGAAGGCCCTATGTTTCCATGAAATACGCCATGACGGCGGACGGAAAGATCGCTGCGCGGACCGGGGCGTCGAAGTGGATTACCGGCGAGGAG
>CAUHLX010000306.1 GCA_959606705.1 uncultured Bacillota bacterium
GTTAAGCTCCTGCTTCTGGCCGAGGAACCGACTCTGGCACCACTGCTCTCCCAGCGGGAACAGATTCATTATCCGGAAGAACAATTCGATCGAATCCTGGGAAGTTTGTATGATGATTTCACGATCATCAGCAAGGAGGGGATCATCGAAAAAGCACTGCCCAGCTTCGAGACGATGTATGGAATTTCCCCGGAGGAGGTCACCGGGCATACCATCTTTGAAATGGAAGAGCGGCATATCTTCAATCCCTGTGTTTCCGCCCGCGTGCTGAAATCCGGCAAGAAGGAGACCCTTACCCAGCAGGCGGCCGACGGCCGGTACCTGACTTGCACTTCCATCCCTATTTTTCTGGAAGACGGAGAACTCTTCAAGGTGGTCAGCTACACCCAGGACGCTACGAAATACGAAAGCTTAAAAGAAGAGTACGAGGCGCTCCAGGCCACAGCTCACCTTTACAGCGAGGAATTGGAACGGCTGCGTCAGGAGCAGAAGGAGGACGATCAAATCGCCGGCTCCAGTCCGGAGCTCCTTCGGGTGATCCAAACCGCCGCCCGCATCGCTCCGTTTGACGCGAATGTCCTCCTCACGGGAGAATCCGGCGTGGGCAAAAGCATGTTTGCCAGTATCATTCACCACCGGAGCAAGCGCGCGGACGGGCCCTTCATTTCCATCAACTGCGGAGCCATCCCCGAAAACCTTCTGGAATCCGAAATCTTCGGATATGAGCGAGGCGCCTTTACCGGAGCCGGACGGAACGGAAAGGCCGGGCTGGCCGAGCTGGCGGATCACGGCACCTTGTTCCTCGACGAGGTCGGCGACCTTCCCATGCACATGCAGGTGAAGCTTCTGAAGCTGATCCAGGAAAAGAAAATCATCCGGGTGGGAGGGGTCCGTGAGAAGCAGATCGACTTCCGTCTGATCGCGGCCACCAATCAAGATATTAAAAATTTAATAGCCTCGGGAACATTCCGGGAGGATCTCTATTATCGGCTGAACGTCATCGGCATCCACATTCCCCCGCTTCGGGAGCGAAAAGGGGACATTTTTTCTCTGATTACCTACTTTACTCAAAAATTTAATCAGCAATATGGAGTGAGCCACGCCTTTTCCAGCCGGGCCATCGACTATTTGGAGGCCTACCGGTGGCCAGGAAATATCAGAGAACTGGAAAACGTGGTGGAACGCATGATGCTGACCGCGGAGGATTACATCATTACCGAAGAACTGCTGCCTCAATACATCCGTTCCGAGGAAGTGCCCTTCCCCACTTCCGTGGAAGGAAAAACGCTGAAAGAAATCCTTTGCGAGGTGGAGAAAAAGGTGATTTTGGACTGTTACAAGCAGCACGGAACCACCACGAAGGTGGCGGAGATTCTGGGGATCAGCCAGCCCTCTGCCTCCATCAAGCTGAGCAAGTACAAAGGCGAGAGCAAATGAAATCTGAAATTGTAAAACAGCTGGGTGGTCGTGGGGTCCGCCGGCTTTAAAGACGTTCCCAATGGAGAGGAGCAGTAGGATATGGTAAGACTTTAATGATCATAGGTTTTCAGGACTGTCTCCGCCACCTGGCTCTTAGGCACCCGACGATTCATCGCTTGCCGCATGATAAAGTGATGTGCCTGCTCTTCGGTCATGCTCAAGTATTGAACCAGCACACATTTGGCCCGGTCCACCAGCTTGATCTCTTCGATTTTATTTTGGAGGACAAACCGTTCCCGTTCCAAATAGGCCATCCGATTGCGCATGATCTCAACAAACCCCATGGCCTGCACTAAGGCGGCCTTAGAGATCGGCTTGCTCATCACCAGGACGCCGCAAGGCTCCAGCTCCTGTTTGATCTGCGCCGCGGTCCTGCCGGAGGCAAAATAAATGACCGCCGTCAAATAACGTTCCGCCGTTTCTCGGGCCAGGTCTTCCCCGCTCCCAGCCGGCAATGGCTCGTTGATCATCAGGAGATCATAATGCCGTTCCGTTAAAAAACGCCGGGCCTGCTCCACGCTTTTAGCCACGTGGATTTCCGGGGTCTCCTCCCCTTCCTTCAGGAATTCCAGCAAAGCCTCCCCGCTCTTGTTTCCCCCCGTCGCAAGCAAAATCCGATCCATTTTCGCACCCCCCTAAAAAGAAAATAATGATTTATTATATCACCGCAATAAAGTTTTTCAAGCTTTTTAAAGGGAATATCGTTCCATTATTTAGATTCGTTCTTACTTATTTTTCTTTTGATGAATTGTAAGTGTCAAATAATCGGAACCTCCTTGAATCATCGGGCTGTTCGGCCGCCGGCGTTCCGCTGTGGTCTCCGGGAGCTTCGCGGGCTCAGCGGGTGCTCCGGGCGCTCCGGAAACTCCCCAAAGCTTCCCAAAGCCCCGGAAGCTCCGGATATTATCTTTTATCTGGTTTTTCATCCCAAAAGGTTAAATTAGGCGGTCAAATCGTTCTATTTCATCGATTTCTAGGGCGAGATTATCTTATCTTGCATAAAAGTAGCGAATAAGGTTAGAAAAACGCTTAATTTCTAACCTTTTGGGGTAAAAATAGATGAGATAGGATAAGACTAGCTTAATATCAGGCTGGCATCTTATGATTAAATCATATTTTTAACTTTTTATTGAAATCGCTTTGAAAAAAGATAAGCCCATCGAATTCGGGAGCGTTAATCCGTAGTATCTTCATCAAATTCAGCGATCGGATATCAATCCTCCGTAAAGGTTTCCGAATGAAAGAACTTTAGAGGTTACCTGTATAGACGACCCCATATGCAATGCTTATTTCTTTAATTTTTATATTAAACTAACTTTGCCTCTATTTTTCACTTCGATCCGCACACACCGAATAGAATGAAGAACCGCCAAATTCCGAATGCTGAAGGGGGGTAATAGGTTACGGAATCCCAGCCGGCAAAAATAACGCTGACAATCCACTGGTCAAAGATAAGGAGAAAAAAATTCATCAAGCCACATTGAGGTTCACGGATCTCCGGGAAGCACTTTTGGTCCTTATCTGAACGGAACCGAAATGCTGGTGGAAGGAAATACCGATGATTGCGCAGGGATTCACATGACAGACTATTAAGATAAACTTCCGGTTCTGATCATCAGCGGTACGGCAGGCGGTTTTCTGAGAGAATATCAGACAAAAGGAACTATTTGGGTGTTAAACTTGAAAAATGAGCCCTTCTTCGTTGGCTATTTCTGCGAGATCAGGATGCTCCACGGCCACAAAATTTATTAACGCTGTGCTAATCCAACTTGTGATCCTCACTCGGACAGCCATTCGAACCGTCGAAAAAAGGACCCCGAACGAGCCTCTCCCTTTGATAGAACAATACTGTGCTGCTTTCTTCCGGAATATTGACAGTATTATAGCCTCCACCTCTACGTACTAAAGCCCAGTAGCGCCAATCCTTATTAACAGCTTTATACCTTCAACTGAGAACAACCAGTTCCTCGTTTTTGAGAAGGTGACTCAAGAATACTGGTCTCTTGTATTGATTGTTCAATCATTTGGATTGATACTTCTTTATTTTTCTTTTAATGAATTGGAAAATCACATAAAATACAATCAAATCAAGACCTACTCTTGCCACTCCATGCATGAGCCCCAGAAATATCCAGAAATAATCCATTAAAACAATCATAAATTCCTCCTACATTGTTACTTGCCGCACTGATCTTTTCCCAAAAATTAGTGCGGCAAGGTTTATAAGCTTTAAT
>CAUHLX010000307.1 GCA_959606705.1 uncultured Bacillota bacterium
GTGGAGAAGGCCGTGGATTGCGGCGTGATCTTGGCGGCGGATACCGTGGTTTACAAAAATAGGATTATCGGTAAGCCGAAGGATCGGCAGGACGCCCTTGACATCCTCGAGGAGCTGCGCGCGGACCGTCATCAGGTCGCCACGGGAGTGGCGATTCTCGAAGTTGGGTCGCCGAATCGCAGAGTGTTCTGCGAAGTAACGGAGGTTTATTTCAAGGATTATGACCAGGACGACATTCTGGCCTATGTGGAGACGGACGAGCCTTGGGACAAGGCCGGCGGCTACGCGATTCAGGGCTGGTTTGCAAAATACATCGATCATATCGTAGGGGATTATGATAATGTGATCGGCTTTCCCTGGAAGAGAATTCGGGAAGAGCTGAGACAAATGGGATTGGAGACATAGGAGCAGGAGGGATCAAACAGGGGGAACACAAATTGTGAAGTCAAAAAGGAATCGGAACGAGTACGAGGATCGAAACGATCACCCGGCAAAAACGCTTAAAATGAAAGAACTGGCCGTTTGCGAACGGCCTCGGGAAAAGCTTCTGAGGCAAAACGCTCAGGCGCTTTCCAACACCGAGCTGCTGGCCATTCTCATCGGAAGCGGAGTGCGGAATCAATCCGCGATTTCTCTGGCGGGTCAGGTTCTGGCCATCGAGGAGAACGGGATCGGCGCTCTCACGGATTGTCTTCCGGAAGAGCTGACGAGGATCAAAGGCATCGGCGAGGCCAAGGCTTGTCAGATCGTGGCGGCCATTGAAGTGGGAAAACGCATCGCGGCCGCGCCTAAGTGGCAGAGAGTGCGGCCCGACAATCCGGCTCAGCTGGCAGCGCTTTTCATGGAAGAAGCTCGAGGCTGGAAACAGGAGATCCTTCAGACCGTGCTGATGAATACCAAGGGTGAGATCATCACCGTGGAGCATATTTCCAGGGGCACGCTGAGCAAAGCGGAAGCGCATCCCAGAGAAGTGTTTCGAGGGGCGATCCGCCGGAGCGCGGCGTTCCTCATTCTGGTACATAACCATCCCAGCGGCAATCCCGAGCCCAGTCAAAACGATTTGCTGATGACTCAGCGGCTGGTCGACTGTGGAAAGATTTTAGGAATTGAGGTAGTGGATCACCTGATTATCGGCGACGGAATTTACCTGAGCATGAGAGAACAGCAAATGATCTGAACCATACGAATGGAACGATTCACCTGAAAGGAGTCCGAATCAAATGAGTTTCAGTTTTTTTACCCAGGACATCGGAATTGATCTTGGAACGGCAAATACACTCATATACTGCAAAAATAAAGGCATCATATTAAATGAACCGTCGGTGATCGCCATCGACGACTCCACGAAGAAGATTTTGGCGGTGGGCATCGAGGCCAAAAAAATGCTGGGCCGGGCGCCCAGTCATATCCGAGTGGTTCGTCCGCTTGAGGACGGAGTCATTTCGGACTTTCAAATGACCCAGGCCATGCTCAAGAAGTTTCTGGATACCGTGATTACCAGCAAGAGCATGTTCGGACGGATTCGAGTAGTAGTAGGTGTTCCTTCGGGAGTGACCGAAGTGGAGAAGCGGGCGGTAGACGACGCGGTGCACCAAATGGGCGCTAAGGATGTCTTCGTCATGGACGAGCCCATGGCGGCCGCCATCGGCGCCGGCCTTCCGGTGGACGAGCCGTCGGGCTGCATGGTCGCCGATATCGGCGGCGGCACGGCGGATATCGCCATCATTGCCCTGGGAGGGATCGTCAACAGCACCTCCCTGCGGTGCGCGGGGGATGAAATGGATACCGCCATCGTGAATTTCATGCGGAAAAGCCACAATCTGCTGATCGGGGAAAAGACCGCGGAGGAAATCAAAATGGGGATCGGCTGTGTGTTTCCGGACCCTCAGGATCCCTTTGCGCAGCAGACCATGGAGGCTCGGGGCAGAGACATCGTGGCGGGGCTTCCCAAGACCGTGGAGATCGGCTCTCTCGAAGTGATGAAGGCCTTGGAGGAACCCATCGGAGTCATCATCGACGGAATTAAGAGTACGCTGGAAAAAGCGCCTCCCGAACTTTCCGCAGATATCGTCAGCAGCGGCATGATGCTCACCGGCGGCGGAGCGTTGCTCCACGGACTGGATCGGCTGATCGAATACAACACGGGGATGAAGGTGCACATCGCGGAAAACGCGCTGGAAGCGGTGGCCGAGGGGACCGGACGCAGTCTGGAGCATATGGACCGGATTCATAATTACGTATACCGTGACAAACGGTACTAAAGCGGCACGAAAGACGAAATAAGGATGGCAAGTTGATGAGATGGATTAGAGAGCATACCAGGCTGGCGGCAATTTTGACGGTGGCAGTGGTTTTGATTATTGTTTGCATGGTGTCGTTCGCGCACTTCGGCAACAGTTCCCCTTTGGGAAGACGGCTTCAAAGTATCCTGACCAAGGTGCAGGAACCGATCTCCAAGGCCGGAAACGCCGCGCAGAACGGTTTGACCGGCATCTTTCAATTTCGTACGATCATGAAGGAAAATCAGGAATTGAAGGATCAGGTGGCGGAGCTGAATCGGGAGCTGACGAAACTGCGCCTGTCCGAGGAAGAGATGGGTAAGATTGCGGAGCTTTCCAATGCTTTGAACTATCAAAGCGTGACGGAAAATACCACGCTGGTAACCGCGGACGTCATCGCCATGGACGATTCCAACTGGTTTAACTACTTTACCATCAACGCTGGTACGGACCGGGGGGTGACCAAGGATTCCGCGGTTATCAGCGGGGATTATCTGGTAGGTCGAGTGATCGAAGTAGGAAGCGACTGGTCCAAGGTAGTCTCCATCGTAGACGAGAGCAACTCGGTGAGCTTTCGCAATATGCAGGATTTGAATCAGCTGGGGATTTTGTCGGGAGACGGAAAAGGCGAACTGACCGGCTTTATGCTGGACGCGGACGCCAAGATTTCCGAGGGCAATGTGCTGATTACCTCCGGAATCGGAGTGGGGGACAAAGGGTTATACCCGGAAGGAATTTCCATCGGAAAGGTGAAAAAAGCGGTGTATGACAAGGACGCACTGCTGAAGACTGTGACCATCGAGCCGTTTGTGGATTTTAAAAGCATTCAAATGGTGACGGTGATCGTACCCAACTAAAGCGGAGGGACCGCGGGATTTCATTCCGCCGTGGGATGAGATAGAGAGGAATTTCATTGAAATATCGATATGCGTTTTTATCTTTTCTGGTTGCGTTCGTACTGCAATCGACGATTATGATCCATTTCAGCGTATTCGGCGTGGCGCCGAATCTGGTGCTGTGTCTGGTGGCTTTGTTTTCGTTTCTGTATGAGAAGCCATATGGGATGGTGATGGGGATCGTGTTCGGCCTGCTTCTGGATATTTGTTTTGCGCCGGTGATCGGGGTGTCCGCGCTGAGCTTTTTCCTGGTGGCGCTGCTTCTAGGCTCCATCAGACATCTGCTGTATCAGGAAAATCTGCTGTCGGTCATCGTTACGGGCCTTCTTTCCACCGTGGTTTTCCAAGTGTGCGAATACCTGTGCTACTTTTTGCTGGGAATGGGCTATCATCCCCTTTTCGTGCTCCGCCAGATGCTGATTCTGCTGGTCTGGCACATGGTGCTGCTGGCTGTGATGTATCTCATGATCGCGCGGCGGATGGAAAAGTATCCGAATGACCGGTACGTTTAGGGA
>CAUHLX010000308.1 GCA_959606705.1 uncultured Bacillota bacterium
AAAGAGGATGGCCGGACATATCGTCAATCGGATGGAAAGCGGCAGTACTCTTCAACTGGGCAACGGAGCCTTCCCCAACTATGTCGGTTCTCTGATCGTGGATTCCGACATCAAGGACCTGAGCGTGCACACGGAAATGTTCGTGGACGCCTATCTGAAGCTCTATAACGCGGGAAAGATCACCGGGAACACCAATATCAACAAAGGAAAGATGGTATTTACTTTCGCCATGGGCTCCCAGGAGCTTTACGAATTTGTAGACGACAATCCGATGATGTGCGTGGCGCCGGTGGATTATGTCAATGACGTGGACGTGATTTCTCAGCACGACAAGATGATTTCCATCAACAGCTGCCTGCAGGTGGACCTGTTCGGCCAGGTCAACTCCGAATCCGCGGGACTTCAGCACATCGGCGGAACCGGCGGCCAGGTGGATTACGTGATGGGCGCCTATAAATCAAACGGTGGAAAGAGCTTTCTCTGCACACCGGCTGCCAGAACGCTCAAGGATGGAACGAAGCAGTCGCTGATCATGCCGATGCTTCCTCAAGGCTCCATCGTATCCACCCCCAGAAGTGAAGTGAATTACATCGTTACCGAAAACGGAGCCGTAAACTTGAAGGGGAAATGTACCTGGGAGCGTGCGGAGCTGCTGATTTCCATCGCCGATCCACAGTTCCAGGACGAATTGGTAAAGATGGCGGAGAAGATGGGAATCTGGAAGAATACCAGCAAGATCACACTGTAAACAGCGGAAGGGGGGACTTGGGAGAAGGGCTTGGTTATTTCACCGGGTGGATCCCAGCCGGTAGAGATAAAACGGTGCTTTCACGGCACACAATTATTGTAAGGAAACAAGGAAAAGGAGAGAAATCATGAAGAAAAGACAGATGACAGCCCTGCTGCTGGCCGGAGTGTTGGCAGCAACCACTTTCCTGGCCGGATGCGGAGGCGGAGGCGACGACAAGAAAGCTTCCGGCGATGATGGAGAAAAGGTTTACACCATCAAGTGGGCCCATGTTTCTCCTGCGGAAAACGATAAGCAGGCGGACGAGATCAACGAAACGATCAAGAAGATCGAGGAACAGTCCGGCGGCCGTTTAAAGATCGAGCACTATCCCAATTCAATCCTCGGAAACGAAGGGGAAATCTTTGAGGGAATTCAGATGGGGACCATCGAAATGGGCACCTTGTCGGCCGGTTCTCTTGGCGGATTTTATCCCGGGATTCTGGCAACCACCATTCCCTTCCTGTTCCAAACCAGAGAAGAAGCCTGGCAGTTCTTTGACAGCGACACGGCAGACTGGCTGGCGGAGCAATTCGAAGCCAACACCGGTGTAAAGGTGCTGGGCTGGGCGGAAAACGGACTGCGCTGTTTCACCGCCACGAAAAAGCAGATCAAGAGCCCGGCCGATATCAAGGGAATGAAGGTGCGCACCCAGCAGAACCCGGTCACCATGGCCATGGTGGAAGCGTTGGGCGGCTCTCCGCAGCCCATCGATTTCGCGGAGCTGTACACCTCTCTGCAGCAGGGCGCGGTAGACGGACAGGAAAATCCGCCTTCGCTGATCTACACGCAGGGACTGTATGAGGTTCAGCCGTATCTGACTCTGGATTATCACGTGTATGACTTCCTGGGCGTTTTTATCAATCCGGATTATTTGGCGGGACTGCCGGAGGATCTGCAGAAGATCCTGACGGACAACGTAGGCGAATTCGTTCAGCTGGAGCGGGAACGTTCTCAGAAGTATGACGAAAGAGATATCAAAGCCATGGAAGATGCCGGCGTATCCGTCTACACCTTGACCGATGCGGAATACCAGCAGTTTGTGGATCAGACCAAGAGCGTGGTGGACGTCGTAAGAAAAGAAGCGGGAGATGAGGTCGTCGATAAAGTGCTCCAGCAGGTGGAAGATTTGAGAAAGTAAAGGACTGACTTTCTTTGGAAAGTCGTCTCGAAGGCAGTACTTTAATGGGGAAAGGCCGCAAGGTCCGCCGCACGGACGGTCAACGGTCTTTTCCCTTGAGAAATGAAAGGAGGCGGCAGGAATGCCCTCATTTTTGAAGAAATTGGACGGGGCCATGGAGTTTGTCGAACGAAACGTAGTCGGGTGGGCAACCCTGGTAATGGTAGCGATCCTGTTCATCAACGTAGTGCTGAGAAATTTTTTCCACAGCGGTCTTGTGTGGGGCAACGAGCTCTCCAGTTATCTGAATATCCTGGCGGTTTACATCGGGATCAGCACCGGTTTCAAATACGGAAGTCACGTGGGCGTTTCCGTAATCGTCGATTACGTGGTTCCGAAGAAGGTTCGGAAACCGGTCGCGGTGCTTACTGAAATCATCACCCTCATATTTTGCGCACTGGTCGGTTATTTCGCTATGATGATGTGCATGAAGCAGATGTCCACCGGACAGGTAAGTCCGGTGATGAAGTTCCCCCTTTGGGTGGTTTACGCGTTCATCGTCGCAGGCATGGTCATGTCCTGTGTTCGTCAGATTATGGAGGTTTGCAAAGTCCTTGTCAACGAAAAGGGGCCGGGCGCCCAGGAAAGGAGTGAAACAGTATGATAACCGTGTTGATTGTCGCTCTGATCGTCCTGATTGTGCTCAATGTGCCCATCGGCGTCTGTCTCGGACTGGCGTCCATGCTGGCGCTGGGATATAACGGAAATGTGGATCTGATGGTAATCGCGCAGAGGATGATGCGTTCCATTGATTCCACCACACTGCTGGCGATTCCGCTGTTCATCTTTGCGGGAAAGGTTATGGAACGAGGCGGTATTTCCAGGCGGCTGGTCAATCTGGCTTCCTCCGTGGTGGGCTGGGTTCCCGGCTCTCTGGCCATCGTAACCGTGCTTTCCTGCACCTTCTTCGCGGCGCTGTCCGGTTCGGCTCCGGCCACGGTGATCGCCATCGGAGCGGTGATGGCTCCCATGATGATCGAAGAAGGTTATCCCGCGAACTTCTCCGTGACCATTGCCGCGGCGGCAGGCTGCATCGGGGTCATTATTCCGCCCAGCATTCCCTTTGTCAATTACGCGGTGCTCTCCGGCGTTTCCATTTCGGATATGTTTATCGCCGGGATTATCCCCGGATTGCTGATGTGCTTCATCCTCTGCGGCTACAGCTTTTTCATGGCCAAGAAAAATCACTGGGGCGGGGAATTGAAGCCCTTCAAATTTTCCGTTTTCCTGACCGCACTGAAGCGTTCCATTCTGGCGCTGTTGATGCCGATCATTATTTTAGGCGGAATTTACAGTGGAATGTTCACACCGACGGAGGCGGCGGCGGTGGCTTGCGTCTACGGAATCGTGGTGGCGGGTCTCATCTATCGGGACATTCCTTTAAAGGAACTGCCGGCGACCGCTTACGAAGGCGGCAAGACCAACGCGATGATTTTCCTGATCATCGGGACCGCCGGCATCTTCAGCTGGATTTTATCCACCCAGCAGGTTCCGGCAATGCTGACCTCCATGATCATGGGGATCACGGATAATCCGCTGATCATCCTGCTGCTGATCAACATTATTCTGCTCATCAACGGCTGCTTCATGGAGCTGACCGCTTCTACCTTTATCTATATTCCCATTCTGCTGCCGCTGGTACAGGCCGCGGGAATCGATCTGGTGCAGTTCGGCGTGGCCGCGGTCATGAACATGACCTTGGGACTGCTGACTCCGCCGCT
>CAUHLX010000309.1 GCA_959606705.1 uncultured Bacillota bacterium
CTTTATCAATTTTCAGACGCAGATAGCGGATATATACATCAATCATATTGGACGCACCCTGGTATTCATAATTCCAGATATGTGTTTCCAGTTTTTCTCTTGAAAGGACAATTCCTTTATTACGAAGCATGTATTCCAAAATAGAAAATTCTTTTGCAGACAATTCAATTCGTTTTTCTCCCCGTCTGACTTCATGTGTATCGCAATCCAGAGTAAGGTCTGCAAGAGCAAGACGATTGGAAACACTTCCATGGTTTCTGCGAAGCATCACCCTGATTCTTGCCATAAGTTCTTCAAAATGAAATGGTTTCACAAGATAATCATCCGCTCCCAGATCCAGCCCTTTGACACGTTCCTCGATGGCGCCTCTGGCGGACAGGATCAGGATTCTGATCTCCTGGTCCTGAGCCCGCACCGTGGAAAGCACCGAAAACCCATCCAGCTTGGGCAGGTTCAAATCAAGGACGATCAAATCGTATTCATTGATCTCAAAGCACGTCAGCGCCTCTTCTCCGTCGTAGGCTTGATCAACCGCATAGCCCTTTTTCCGCAGACCTCTCGCCAGAATTCCGGACAATTCCTTTTCATCCTCTACCAAAAGAAGCTTCAATTTTATCACTCCCCTTACAAAACAATCGGGTGTCCTCAGATAGCCATCGCCCGTTCTGAGAACACCCGTATCTTTTTTAATTTCGAATCCCGTTCCCTTTTTCCGTTGTTATGGCCTATCTCAGTGCTTTATCGAGAACAATTTGAACCAGTTCCACACCGTTTTTGGCGACGAAAGAAAATCCGTCGTCGTTGGGTACCAGCGAAGTCAACTCAATCAGCAGGCCGTCGGTCATTGCTTTTCCAGCGGTATTTCCCTTTTCCGGATCGATCGCTCCCGCGTCCGCTTCGATCGTTGCCGCCTTCATGGTTTCCGTCGCCGGTATCATCTCGGCCGCCGGCACCTCCCCCGCAAATGCGGAAGCGGATGTCACCATCAGCAGCATGGCGGAAATAGAAAGCGCGGTCATAATCTTCTTGTTCTTCATTTTGTAACCCCTCCTGTTTTCATATGATTTGGTTTATTTCAGCCTTCCATAAGAGCTCTCGTTGGGCCGTATCCATATCATACGAAATTGAAAGTTAGAACAGGGTTAGATTTGAAAACTTTTTATTCCACGCCCTTTAGAAGATTCGCTAGAATCGTAGCTGCCTCCGCCCGGCTAGCCGTTTGCAGAGGGGTCAAAAGTCCTTTGTCATTTCCATTTACGATCTTCTGGTTTACGAAATAGATCATAGCCTCTTGGGCGTAATCCGCTACGGAGGTATTGTCTCCAAAGGCTGACAGAACGGAAGCGTCACCCTTCTCCCGTGCCAGCTTGTCCATTTTTTCCAATGCCCGATAGGTCATCACAAACATATCCTGACGGGTCACCAACTCTTCAGGTCCGAAGCGGTTGTCGCCAATACCGCCCACCAGACCGATCTGTTTGGCCGTGGCAAGCTGACGGGCATAGTAAGCATCCGCCGGAACATCCGTAAAGTTCTCGGCATTTTCCACGTTTTCGATCTCCAGCATGCGCAGGAGCATCAGCACAAAATCCGCGCGCTTGACAGGGTTGTCCGGAAGCGCGCGTCCCTGATCGTCCCCCTTAATGATTCCTTTTTCCGCCATATAATTGATCTGTGCCGCCGCCCAGTGTCCGTTGAGGTCCGCAAAGCTTCCGTTCACGCCTCCCGGCTGTTCGTTTTGACCATTTCCGTTCTGATCCGTGCCAGGATTGGCAGCACCGTCATTTCCGTTCCCGTTTAATTCCTTCATCAAAGTCCGCATCTGGGCATTCTCTGCGAAGATGGCGTAAGAATACATGATGGAGCCGCTGATTCGGGGATCCTTGCGATTGCGCTCTACCTGACGGCGAATTTCATCCACTCCGGCCCAGGCGCTTCCGCTGTCCGCGTCACCGCTGCGATAAGCGGCCATTCCTATGTAAAGATCGACTCCGGTTCCCTCCGTCACCTCGGCCCACCAATCTGCCAGAACCGCATAGTCTGCGATGGAATAGCCGATATTCCAGTAAATCTGAGGCGCGATGTAATCTACGTATCCTTTTTTAACCCAGCCCCGGGTATCCGCGTACATCGCGGAATAAGCTTCTTTCCCGCTGGTAGCGCTGCCAAGTGAACTGTTCTTTTGATTCTGCCAGATTCCGAAGGGACTCACGCCGAATACCGTGTTTTTCCCGCTGTTATGTACGGTGTCATAGAGTGCTTTGACCAATTGATCATTGTTATCCCGCCGCCAGTCGGCAAGATCGGAAAATCCCTGTCCGTAGGCCGCGTAAGTTTCCGCGTCCTCAAAGCTGGAATCCGGATAAAAGTAGTCGTCGATCTGAATTCCGTCCACATCGTAGTTCTTTACGATCTCATTGACTCCGTTTATGATGAGCTGACGGACCTCGGGAATCCCCGGATTCCAGTACATCTTTCCATCCGACGCATGAGTCACCGTCCATTCCGGATGAAGCTTGGCCGGATGATTCGCCGACAAGCCGGCGTTGTCCGCGGCAACCGCGGTGATCCGATAGGGATTGATCCAGGCGTGAAGCTCCAGTCCACGCTTATGAGCTTCCGTCACCATAAACTCCAGCGGATCGAATCCGTTTGCCGGAGCGGTCCCTTGTGTCCCGGTCAAATACTTGGACCAGGGGAAAATTTCCGATTGGTACAACGCGTCGGATGACGGCCGGACCTGAAAGATCACGGCAGTGAAGCCCTGATCCTTGGCGTTGTCTAAGATCCGAATCGCGTCCTGTTTTAACTGTTCGGCATCGGTGGTGGCCTTGCTGGGATAATTCAAGCTGAATACCGAAGCGACCCAAACGCCTCGAAATTCGTTAGCCGGACCTGCCGCGTCCGAGTGGAGAAGCCCCGGCCAGACGAAAATGCCGATCAACAGGCACAGCGCCAAAGCCAAAGCGATCAATTTTTTACGAAATATAATACCCTTTCCGTGTTCCATTTCCCAAGTTTCCCTTTCTACTGCTCCCCTTGCTGCAACTGATCTTTTTATTTTAACATAAGGCGAAACCTATTTCATCATATTCCGACCAAATTCCACATATTCCTTGGCCGCATCCTTAAGATAGCTCCGGTCCTCCTCCGTAACGGACCGCACCACCCTTCCCGGCGCTCCCAACACCACGGAACCCGGCGGAATCACCGTTCCCTCCGTCACCAGAGTTCCCGCCCCGATCAGCGACCCTTCCCCGATAACACAGCCATTGAGCAGTGTGGCGCGCATGCCGATCAAACATCCGTCCTCAATGGTACAGCCGTGGAGGATGGCGCCATGACCCACCGTAACGCCGTCTCCCACGGTCACACCGTATTTCCAGCCCACGTGGACCACCACATTATCCTGAAGATTAGTGCGAGCCCCAATGACGATGGGCTTTGTGTCCGAACGAAGCACCGCTCCGTAGAGAATGCTGGAGGAATCCCCAATGGTGATGTCTCCAAGGAGCACCGCCGTTTCGGCTACGAAGACACCCTCGCCCAGCTTTGGTGATTTTCCTAAATACGTTTTAATCAGAGCCGTTTCTGTGACTGCCCTTTCTTCCTTTGCCGCTTCTTTCATCTACCTGCTCCTCCCTCGTCGTGTGCTCTCCCTTCTTCTAAAGCC
>CAUHLX010000310.1 GCA_959606705.1 uncultured Bacillota bacterium
CATGGCGTCCGCCAGCAGGCTGTTCAGCTGACCCGTGGGCACCCGCATCGCCCGGTTCTCCGAAACTGCCTTGCACAGTTCGATCACCTTGTTCAGACGCTGCTTGGTCTTGACGGAAATAAACAGGATCGGAGCGTAGGGAATGAACACCAGTTCATCTCGAATCTGTCTGGTAAACTCACCCATCGTATGATTGTCCTTTTCCACCAGATCCCATTTGTTCACCACTACGATCATGCCCTTGCCCGCTTCGTGAGCCACACCGGCGATTTTCTTGTCCTGTTCGGTGACGCCCTCCGTGGCATCGATGAGCAGAAGCGCCACGTCGCACCGTTCGATGGCGCTCACCGCCCGGATGACACTGTAACGCTCGATGTCTTCCGTCACCTTGCTCTTTCTGCGAATCCCGGCCGTGTCGATGAGCACGTATTTCTCTTCCCCGTCCATGAACGGCGTATCGATGGAATCGCGGGTGGTTCCGGCAATGTCGCTGACGATGACCCGATCCTCTCCTAAGATCGCGTTGATCAGAGAAGATTTGCCTACGTTGGGCTTGCCGATGACCGCGATGTGCGTGGTGTCCTCGTCGTCCTCTCCCTCCGAATCTTCGGGGAACCGCTGAATCACCATGTCCAGCAGGTCTCCCAGATTGAGCATGTTAACGGACGAAATGGGAATCGGTTCCCCTAACCCCAGCTCGTAAAAATCATAGAAATCCTCCGGCAGCTTCGGTGTGTCCACCTTGTTGACCACCAGGATCACGTCCTTTCCCGTGCGCATCAGCATGGAGGCCACCTCCCGATCGGAGGAAGTCAGACCATCCTTTCCATCCACCAGGAACAGAATGACCTGGGCCGTCTCCATGGCGATTTCCGCCTGAGAACGCATCTGCGACAGGATCACATCCTCCGTATCGGGCTCGATCCCACCGGTATCGATGAGAATAAAGGGGACACCGTTCCACTCACTTTCCGCGTAAATCCGGTCCCGGGTAACGCCTGGCGTGTCCTCCACAATGGAGACCCGCTTGCCCACGATGCGGTTAAAAAATGTAGATTTGCCAACGTTGGGACGTCCAACTACGGCAACGATCGGTTTGCTCATAAGTTTTCCTACCTCCTGGGGACCGCGAAATCCAGCGGCTGGGAATGAAAACTGGAATTTCAGCTGTCATTCTCGTTTGAATTACCGTCTGTCCCGGATATTTTTTCTATCTTTTATGATAACAGAAAGTCTGCCCGCAAGCAAACCTTCTTATGCTGTCGTGCGTTTCATTTCCGCCGCTTCCACCTCGATCACGCCTTTAAACAGTCCTGAAATTCCCCATTGTGCTCCCGCACGAACTTCATGGTCGCCGAGCCGTCGTGTCCCGGATAAATGGTAAATTCGTTTCCCCAGCGGCTGACTACGTTTTGAATGGATCGTCTCATCGCCTCAGGAGAACCATCTCCCAGATCCGTTCGGCCCAAATCCGTGTCAAACACCGTGTCTCCCGTAAATATCACCTTGCTCTCCGGGCAGTAAAAGCAGACGCTGCCCGCCGTGTGGCCCGGTGTGTGCAGCACCCTGATTTCCTCGTCTCCAAGGGTCAGTCGGTCTCCATCCTCCAGAGGCACATCCACCGCCTGGCGAAACTGATCCATGTCCTCCCGATGGAGATACACTTGACAACCGGTCTCCTTGCGGATTTTATCCACTCCGCCCACATGATCGTAATGGTGATGAGTCAGCAGAATTCCTTTTAATTTCAAATCCAACTCCGCCAAGATCTTTAGAAATCGGTCCGGGTTGTAGCCGGGATCGATGATCCAGGCTTCTCCGCCTTCCGTTTGATAGATAACATATCCGTTGCTTTCCAGGTTTCCCCCCACCAGCCGTTTCATTTTCATCATTTCACACACCTCCTTCACAAGTATAGAGAATTCCCCACTTCCGGTCAAATGAAATATCACCAAAAAATGCGTTCCGTCTGTTCAGAGCCGAAACGCATTTTACCTTAGATCCCATATATCCGTTATCGGGTGGACTTGGGCGAGAAGATCAACGCTACCGCGTAGCCAAAGGCGATGGCCGCGGCAATTCCCGCCGCCGTAGCCTTTATCCCACCAGTGAGCGCTCCCATGAAACCGCCTTTCGCCGCTTCCTCCATGGCTCCCTTTGCCAGGCTGTATCCGAATCCCGTAAGCGGAACCGTGGCTCCGCTCTTGCCGAATTCCACGATCGGCTCATAAAGTCCCAACGCGGTGAGGACCACGCCGGCCACCACGAAAATCACCAAAATCCGCGGGGTGGTCAATTTGGTGGTGTCCATTAAAATCTGACCGATGATACAAATGATTCCACCGGTTACGAATACCCATACATAATCCATGATCGAACCCATTACGCATTGCCTCCCTTCTCTGTTCCGCCGCCCATTCCGGCGTCAGCGCCCTTCCGGTCCTCCATTGGACTCAGGTCGTTCAGCTTGCCGGCGGAATCCGCCTTGTTTCCCATCACCGATTGGTTGGGATGCTGTTGTGCCGCGCCTTTCATAGGTCCGCCGGCCACCGCGTCCGTGGTGATGGCCACCGCGTGAGCAATTCCCGGAATGGATTCCCCCTGCTGGGTGCTGATGGTGGAAAGCAGCGCTCCCGTGGAGAGCAGGAGAACGTTTTTCAGCGATCCCTCTCTCAGCTCTTTGAAAATCCGTCCGGAGAAGATGGAGGCGGAGCAGCCGCAGCCGCTGCCTCCCGCGTGGACATCCTGTTCCTCTTCCTTATACATCAAGGCGCCGCAGTCGTCGTAGACCTTGCTGGGATCGATGCCCTTTTTCTTCAGCATATCGATGGCAATCTTCTTTCCGATGTGACCCAAATCCCCGGTGAGAATGACATCGTAAAAATCCGGCTCCCGGCCGGTGTCCTGAAGATGCTGGTAAATGGTATCCACCGCGGAAGGCGCCATGGCGGCGCCCATCTGGTTGGAATCGGTGATCCCCGGATCGATGATTTTGCCCACGGTAGCGTGTGTGATATACAGATTTCTGGCCTGATTCCCCGCGATCATCTGCTGTCCGTCCCGAGGTTTATTGCTAAGCACCATGCTGCCGGCTGCCGTAGCGGTCCACTGAGCCGACGGTGGCCGCTGGTTTCCATGTTCCAGCGGCATGCGGAACTGCCGTTCCGCGGTGCAGTAATGACTGGAGGCCGCCGCGATTACTGTCTCGGCGTAGCCTCCATCTATTAAAACAGACCCCAAAATGAGGGATTCTGCCATGGTGGAACAGGCTCCGTACAGGCCCAAAAACGGGATTCCCAAATCTCTGGCCATGTAGGAGCTGGACATCAGCTGATTCAGCAGGTCCCCCGAAAGGATGGTGTCAACCTGATCCTTCGTTTTCCCCGCCCGGTCCAGAGAGAGCATGATCGTCTCCTTCAGCATCTTGCTCTCCGCCTTTTCCCAGGTCTTTTCTCCATAAGTATCTTCTTTCAGTAAAATATCAAACCACTTTGCCATTGGCCCCTGACTTTCCTTTTCACCGCCCAGAGCTCCTGCGCCGATGATGCTGGGCCGGTTGTGAAAGACAAAGGTCTGCTTTCCGATTTTGTTCTTCATTCCATCCGTTCCTTTCCGTTCCCTTGCCGGTTCGCCCGACTACCTGATGAAGCAGTA
>CAUHLX010000311.1 GCA_959606705.1 uncultured Bacillota bacterium
TTTATCGTTATGAGTGACGATATCCTGGCAAGTCCCGCAGAGGAATTGGATCAAGTCAGCGTTGAGCAGACGGTAATCGACGGTGAAATCGTCTATGTGAAGGGGATGAAGTAAACCATGAAAAAAAATATGACGAAGGATAGTTTGATTATCGGATTTGCCATGTTCGCTATTTTCTTCGGAGCGGGCAATCTGATTTTCCCACCGCAGATCGGTCTGGTCTCCGGCGCTCACGTGGTTCCCGGTGTCATCGGCATGACGCTCACCGGAATCCTGCTGCCCATGCTGGCGGTGGCTGCCGTCGGGAACATGGGCTACGGCCTCAGAGACATCACCAAGCATGTCAACTCCTGGTGGCATATTCTCTACATGGTGCTGGGTCTGTTCATCATTTTATTCGGTACGATTCCAAGATGCGGGGCAGTTGCGTATGAATCCGGTTTGTTAGGCATTTTCCCAGGTCTTCCAGGAGGAATGAAATGGGTGTTTTTGATCCTTTTCTTCGGTATTTCCTTCCTGCTGGCCAGCAGCAAATCCAGCCTGATCGACAAGATCGGGCAGTATCTCACTCCGATTCTGCTGATCATGCTGCTGATTATCGTGGTGCTGACCTTCGTGAATCCCATCGGAAAGATTCAGGGAGGCACCGTGGCGAATCCTTTTGTCAACGCCTTTCTGACCGCGTACAACACCGGAGACGTGGGTACGGGATTGGTCTGCGCCGGTATTTTTATCGAGGCGATCAGGGCCAAGGGCTACACGGAGCCGAAGGAATACCAGATGGCTATGTTCCGGGTGATTCTGGTATCCTTTATCATCTTGATAGTAGTCTATGGCGGCTTGTGTGTTCTGGGGGCTCAGGGGACGCAGCTGTTCCGGCCGGATATGGATCAGACCGCTTTGCTGGTGGGACTGGTGCGGAGATTGGCCGGTTACGGCGGAATCTTAGCGCTGTCCGTAGCGATCATATTCGCTTGCCTTACCACGGCGGCCGGAATGATCGGAACCGGCGCGGACTGGATCGTTCAGGGAACGAAGGGGCGTCTGCCCTATAAATCGGTGGCTCTTGTGGTCACCCTGATCATTTTTCTGATGGCGTCAACCGGAGTCAGCTTCGTATTGAAGGTTTCCGGACCGATCTTCACCTTTATCTACCCCATGTCCATCGTCATGACTATTTTGGGAATCGGCAAACGCTTTGTTCCCAATGACGGGGCTTGGAAAGGGGCGGTGTATATGGCGACTCTGCTGAGTCTGTATGACGCGTTCAGCGTGGCCAGAGCTTCCGGATTGATTTCGGCGCGGACACCGGGACTGGATCACCTCATTTCGCTGATTCCCCTCAGCGGCTATGGCTTTGACTGGCTGCTTCCCACGGTCATTGGCTTTATCGCCGGAGCCGTAATCTTCAAGCTGGCGGGCTGCAAGAATGTGGAGGAGGAAGAGGCACCTCCCGTCACGGCCGCTTAGCAAAAAAAGAAAGAGATCCCCCGTATCTTCTTGAGGGCGAAAGCCTTGTCAAGAGGACGGGGGATCCTGTTTTAACCTACGTTGAGCTTACCGTCTGGGCTGGGGTCTCTGAGGAGGCCGCGGCGGACGAGGGGGCGGACAGCTGTTGTCGCATCCGCAGAAATCGTCACAGCAGTCGTCTTCACAGCAGTCATCGTCGCAGCAGTCATCGTGGTGATGGTGGTGCGGCTTACAGCAGCAGTCGTCTCGATCGGGTGACACTTCCGGATTGTATTTTTCCTGGATCTGGTCCGGGAAGAGCTGGGGGAAAGTGGTGCAGATCGCGGATGCTTCGGGCAGCAGTTCCACGTAGCCTGTGGACAGGACGCAGAGCTGAACCGGAACCACGATTTTCTTTTCGCAGGTCACGCATAATGCAATGATCAGGTTCGCTTTGACCGTACCATCCGGACAGATGGTCAGATCGCGCCCCATGTTGTTCGTCGCCAGTCTGGTTTCGCAGGCCGGGTTGCAGAACTCCGTGAAGCGGGGCAGGAATGCCGTGTTCTGAGTGGAAGGAACGCAAAGCTCGAAGAAATTGGTAAGCAGAAGCGGATTGACCTCCTGGGCGATGTTTACGTTCGCGCAGATGGTGAACATGACCTCATGGTCACACCGATCACACAGCAGCAGGTCAATGGAGACCACCACGTCGCCGGTTACGGCGATATTTTGTGTACCGAATGTTTTTGAGAACAATCAGATGTAAAAAAATAGAGTTACCGTTTCCTCGGGTTTCTTATATTCGATTTTTTGAATACATCCGCAGAGCGCGTCATGCTTCGTGGCCAGGTCAATCTTCTCGTTTTTCAGCAAGGCGACCAGTCCGGTTATGCTTCCGTTCCGCTGGGTGATTTCCGGCTGGCTTTCTTCGCCGTTTTCCGCAGACGCCTTCAACTTCGCGGTCAATTCCTCCCTCTGTGCGGTCAGCTTGGCTTTGCTCAAGGAGTATTCCTCCAGCGTGTCAATCCCGGCCAGATAGGCCTCCTTGGCTTTTTCCAGCATCAGGTGACACCGTTCCAGCTCCGCCTGATTCAACTCCGTTTCATCCGGAAGCGGGGAGCCGGAGAGGCCTTTCTCGTTCCGCGCCTATTCTCCGCCGCGGACGATGCTTCGTAGGGTGGAAAAGAGGATTTTCTCCAGCCGATCCGCTTTTACAAAGTGGGAAAAACATTTCTTCTGCCGGTATCCACCGCACTGAAAACCCTGGCTTGCGGTATGGAAAGCCATGCTCATGCCGCAGTCCGCGCACTTCAAAAGTCCGGAGAGGTAGTGACGCATGGAACCGGCCGATTTGGCGTATTTCGTTCGGCTGCTGCCGGATCGCTCCAGTTTATCAGCTACTAGGTCGAACAGCTCGTCGGATATGATCCGGGGCAGTTTATCCTGGTGTTCGATGTGCTTCCAGATCAGCGTTCCCGTGTAGGCGCGGTTTTTGAGGAGATATTTGACCCGGCCGGCATGGAAGGGATTGCCGTGCTTTGTTCTGGCGCCCAGACGGTTGGCATTGACCGCGATCGTCTCCAGGGTGGACCCTTGCGCATAGGCCTCGAACATACGTCGGACAATCGCAGCTTCCTCCGGCTGAAGGACCCACTCGTGTCCCGATTTTCGAAAGCCGAAGGGAACGGAGGTCTGTACTTCGCCGCGCAGCGCTTTTTCGGTCATGCCGCGGCTGACCTCTCCGGAGAGGCGAATGGAGTAATATTCATCCATCCATTCGATGATCCGCTCGATCAGACTGCCGAAGGGGCCGTCGATCAGCGGTTCGGAGATGCTGATGATATCGATGCCCAGCTTGTTTCGAAGCAGGGACTTATACACGATGCTCTCTTCCTGGTTTCTGGCAAATCGGGAGAACTTCCACACATAGATTTGCTCGAAGGGCTTCGGCTTCGATTTGGCCACGCCGATCATTCGATTGAAGTCGTCTCTTTTCTTCGTACTGCGGCCGCTGATGCCTTCATCCATGAATATGTATTCCGGCGGAAGAAGAACGTCGTCGGCCGCCGCCCGTTTTTTGATCTCTCGGAGCTGTGCGCTGGGGGAGTATTCCACCTGATCGTCCGTGGATACTCGGATATAAGCGGCACCTATTTTCATTGTCCATCATCCTTTCATCACACTAAAGT
>CAUHLX010000312.1 GCA_959606705.1 uncultured Bacillota bacterium
GGACCGCACGTAACGGAGAGCATCCTGATAGGAGCCTGCCAGATTTCCTCCTCCGAACACCTTCATAGCGAAGACGCCCACACCGGACAAGCTGGCTTTTTCGATGGCGGCTGCCATCTCCTCCCGGGTCCCGGGGCCGTTTCCTTTCCGGATCCCCAAGGAACGGTAGTTGATCAATGGAAAGAGCACTTCGATCTCAGGAATTTCTGCGGCCAGTGCCGCGGCATCCACGTGATGCGTGGACAGGCCGCAGGCTCGAATCCATCCTTTGGATTTTGCTTCCAAAAGGGCTTCCCAGGCGCCGCGTCTGCGTTCCCAATCTTCGGCGCCGCGAACCTCGTGAAGGAGAAACAAGTCGATTACCTCACGGTCCAATGCCCGCCGGCATTCCTCGATGGCCGCCTCCATTTCTTCGGCGCTTTCACACAGGCTTTTCGAAGAAATAACCGGATCATAGGGCAGACCTCGAAGCGCTTTTTTGACTTGTGGATAAGTTCGATAGTATTGCGCGGTATCGATGAAGCGAATGCCGGAATCCAGGGCGTAGCGCAGAACGGCGGCGCCTTCCGCCAGCGGCAGATTTTTTTGAAACGGACCCACCGTCAGTGTTCCGATTCCTACGGAGGTAACTTGAATTTCGGTATTTCCAAGCACGTGCAAAGCGTTTTTTTTCTGTTTCATGGGATTTATCGGTGTCCTTCTTTCTTCCGTGATCCTATTATTATATCACTTTTTCAAGAGAATGAATTGCAAAAGAAAGGGACAGAATAACAACGACCGAATGTTTAACGGCAAAGTTTTAGAAAGAAACGAGGGAAAAACCATGAGCAGACACAATCACGCAATTGCGGGAGCCTTTGGAATTGGTTTGGCAGGAGCCGTCGTGGGGATGAACGTGTATATGATGTTGTCCCCCGGCAGCCAGAGAAAGATGCAGAAGAGCATGAAGAAGGCGGTAAGCGAGCTTTCTGAAATCGCCGAAGAAATCGGTGACGCGATTCAGGACCTTCGTTAGTCGAAAGGTGAGATCGAAAGAAAAAGCGGAGGAAAATGCGGCGTATTTTGCGTTAAGGCATTGAAAACCCCGCTTTTTCTTTTGCTTTCCAGCATTTTGTGATATAATGTTAAGACTAATGCGAATCGGAAAATACAGGAGGATATGAAAGTGGAAAGCATCGGATTGAACGAATTACGGGAAATGTTCCGGGACTTTTATAAATCGAAAGATCATTATGTGAGGCCAAGCGCTTCTTTGATTCCCGAAAATGACAAGAGTCTTTTGCTCATCAACTCCGGACTGGCGCCGTTAAAGCCATTTTTTTCAGGGTTGGAGACACCGCCGGCCAAGCGGCTGACCACCTGTCAGAAGTGCATTCGCACCGGAGACATCGACAATGTGGGACAGACCGACCGCCACGGTACTTTCTTTGAGATGATGGGCAGCTTTTCCTTTGGGGAATATTTTAAAAAGGAGTCCATCACCTGGGGCTGGGAGTTTATCACTCAGCATCTGAAGATGCCGGAGGAGTTGGTGTGGGTAACGGTTTACGAGGAAGACGACGAAGCTTATGAGCTTTGGCGGGATATGATCGGCGTTCCCGAAGAGCGGATCGTTCGTCTGGGAAAAGAGGACAACTTCTGGGAGATCGGCACCGGTCCCTGTGGCCCCTGTTCCGAAATCTATTTTGACCGGGGGCCCGAATACGGCTGCGGCAGCCCGGACTGCAAGCCCGGCTGTGAATGCGACCGCTACGTGGAGTTTTGGAATCATGTGTTCACTCAGTTCAGCCGGGATGAAGAAGGCAATTACACGCCGCTGGCACATCCCAACATCGATACGGGCTTGGGGCTGGAACGTCTGGCCTGTATCATGCAAGGTGTCAATTCCATCTTTGACGTCGATACCATCCGCTATATCCTGGACGAAGTGGTCCGGGTGTCCGGAGTAGCTTATCAGCAGGGAAAAGCTAAGACGGACGTCTCTTTGCGGATCATTACGGATCACATCCGTTCCGTGACCTTTATGGTGGGGGACGGCATTCTGCCCAGCAATGAAGGTCGGGGATACGTCCTTCGCCGTCTGCTGCGCCGGGCCGCCAGACATGGAAAGCTGCTGGGGATTGAGGGTCCGTTTTTGGCGGAGCTTACCGGCAAGGTTATCGAAGTTTCGGGAAAGGCTTACCCGGAAATCGAGGAACGCCGGGAGTCCATCCGGCGGATCGTTTCCGTGGAAGAGGAAAAGTTCAGCGCGACCATCGATCAAGGTACCAATATACTGGGGGATTACGTAAAAGAAATGAAGGCGGCCGGACAGACGGAGTTGTCCGGAGAAAAAGTATTCAAGCTTTATGATACCTTCGGTTTTCCCATGGAGCTCACCAAGGAAATTCTGGAGGAGAACGGCTGCACCGTGGATGAAAAGGGCTTTGACGAGAATATGCGGCGTCAAAAGGAGCTGGCCAGAGCTTCCCGCAAGGTGGGAGAGGACGAGGCCTGGTCCGAAGAAAGCCTGCTGTATTCCACCGCGGGGGAGACGGAGTTTATCGGATATGACACGCTGCAAGGGGAAGGGGAGATCAAGGGCCTCTTCGGTAAGAAGAAAGCGTTGGAACGGGTCAAAGCAGGCGACACCTGCGGCATCGTTTTGGACCGCACTCCGTTCTATGCGGAAATGGGCGGACAGAGCTCCGATCGCGGATCGATATCCAACGACAATTTTTCCGCCGAGGTGCTTCGGGTTGCTAAAATTAAGGACGTATTCCTGCACACGGTGAAGATCACTGCCGGGGAAGCTCGGGTGGGTGAAAAAGTCCATGCGGATTGCCTGCCGGCCGTCCGAAACGAACATTCCAGAAACCATACAGCCACGCATCTGCTTCATCAGGCGTTGAAGCTCGTTTTAGGTGAGCATGTGGAGCAGGCCGGTTCCAGCCTGAGCGAAGAAGGGCTTCGTTTTGATTTTACGCATTTTGAAGCGATTCCCCAGGAAAAATTAGATGAAATTCAACGGATCGTGAATGAGAAGATCCTGGCGTTTCTCCCGGTGGAAACAGTGGTTCTGCCCATCGAGGAAGCGATCAAAACCGGAGCGGTATCACAGTTTGGTGAAAAATACGGAAGCACGGTGCGTGTGGTCAGCATCGGAACGTTCAGCAAGGAATTCTGCGGAGGCACTCACGTAGCCAATACCGGTCAGATCGGCGCCTTCCACATCCGCGCCGAGAACGGAGTGGCCGCCGGAGTCCGCCGGATCGAAGCGGTAACCGGAAGCAGTCTCCTTCGTGAGCTGCTGACGATGGAAAAGCTGGTGGACGAGGCTTCCGAGCTCTTAAAGACCAATTCCGGCGGCATGATCGCCCGGATCGAAAGTCAGAGCGAAGAGCTCCGGGCCTGCAAAAAAGAGCTGGAGCAGTTGAAGATGCAGACCTTGGGCAGCGGTGTCGACGAAATGCTTTCGGACGCGAAGGTGATCAACGGGGTCAAGCTGGTAGCCAAGCGGTTCGATGATTACAATATCGCCGACCTGCGCAAGCTTTCCGATGAAATCAAGGAGCGGGAAAACGGCCTGGTTATCGTGTTTGCCACGGTGAACGGGGAAAAGGTAACCTTTATGGTTTCAGTTTCCGACGATCTTTTGGAGA
>CAUHLX010000313.1 GCA_959606705.1 uncultured Bacillota bacterium
GCAGCGGAAGCACCGACCCGGAGCGATCACCTTGATCGGCGGATCCTGCTTCATCAGCGTGCGCACCTGGACCGGAGAGGTCTGCGTGCGCAGCAGAATGTCGTCGGTAATATAGAAGGTATCCGTCAGATCGCGGGACGGATGGTTGGGCCCCGCGTTCAGCGCGTCAAAGTTATGGAACACGTCCTCAATCTCAGGACCTTCCGTAATGGTGAAGCCCATGTTCATGAACACGCGGGAAATTTCTTCAATGGTAATCGTAAGAAGGTGCTTGGTCCCCAAAGCCGCCTGCTGACCGGGTTCGGTCACGTCGATGCGCTCCTCCCGGAACTTGCTCTCTCTCTGGGCTTCCTTCAGCTGGGCAAACTTCTCTTCCAGCATGGTCTCGATCTCTCTGCGGGCGTCGTTGGCGGCCTTTCCCATTTCCTTGCGGTCCTCGGGGCTTAAACTTCCCATTCCCCGCAGGATCTCCGTCAGCTTTCCCTTTTTCCCCAGCAGCCTGACCCGGAGTTCATCCGCCTCGGGAATCGAAGCCGCCTTTTTCAATTGCTCTTTTGCTTCCTGCAAAATGGACGTCAGTTGGTTCTGCATACATTTCTCTCCGTTTCTTATTTTGTACTTGATCCTATGCTTTCTTACCTTTTTTCCGCTATTCTGTCCGCCGTCTCTGCCGAAGGGATTCGTACATCAGAATCCCGGCGGCCACCCCGGCGTTGAGGGACTCCACCGGTCCTTCCATGGGAATGGTCACCAGCTCGTCGGCCTGCTCCATAAAAGTCTGACAAACGCCGTTGCCCTCGTTTCCGATGACCAGCGCAATGTCTCTATCCATCATACTCTCAAAGTAGCACTTTTTGCAATCAAGAGTTGTACAAATTAGCCTTTTTCCGTAATTTTTTACCGCGGCAGCCGCCTCCTCGGGAGAATCTACCGGTAAAACCGGCAGCCGGAACAGGGAGCCCGCCGCGGCCCGCGTCACCTTCGGAGCGTAAATGTCGCCGCAGCCTTTGATTAAAATCGCTCCGGCAAAGCCCGCCGCGTCCGCCGTGCGCAGCACCGTGCCCAAATTTCCCGGGTCCTGCAGCCGGTCCAGCACCAGGATGTTTCCGCTTTCCCGGCCGGGCGCCCTTCGAAAAAAGTCCTCTCGGGACCAGCGGCCTTTTTCCACCACCGCCAGAATTCCCTGAGGATGCTCTGTGTCGCAAATCTTATCAAAGAGCTCCGCGGAAAGCGCTGTGAGGGGAATCCCCCGGGGTCTCCCTTTCCGGAGCAGCTCTTGAAGCTCTTCTCCCGTCTCCGCCCCTTCGCGTACCAGGATCTTTAAAATCCGCGCTTTGTTTTCCAGCGCTTCGTTCACCAGATTGGGCCCTTCGATCACGTACCGGTTTTCCCGCTCCCGGTATTTCCGCTGTCCCAGCCGGCCCAGCGCTTTGACCTCGGGATTGTCCGCGGAGCGGATCACCCGTTCCTCCCTGTCGTATTTCATAGGTCCGCCCCCTTGCTTTCGAAAACACGAAAGCCGGTATCTCTACCGGCTTCACTGTCTGCTTCACTGTTAAAATTTCGATTTATCTTTGTTCAGGAAGGTCGGTATTTCAAACGCGCCGGACACATTGTGCAGTGTGTCCCGAAATGCCGTCGCAGGATCTTTCTCCGGATGATGCTCCGGCTGCTCGGGCGCCGCTGGTGCTTGATCCGGGTCTTCCGCTCTCTTCTCGTCCTTGTGGCCGTTGTTCGGCGTCAGAATATCGATGCTTCTTTCTTCAAACCCGGTGGCGATGACCGTAATGACGATCTCGTCCTTAAGATCTTCTTTCACGGAGGCACCGAAGATCACGATGGCGTCTTCGTCCGCCGCCTTTTCGATCTGATCCGCCGCCTCGTTGACCTCCAGCATCCCCAGGTCGTAACCGCCCATGATGTTGAGCAGGATCGCCTTGGCTCCGTTGATCGAAGTCTCCAGCAGCGGGCTTTCGATGGCGTCCTTGACCGCGTCGGCCACCCTGGTGTCGCCTTTGCCGCGGCCCACACCCATGTGGGCGATACCGCGGTCGCTCATGACCGTCTTAACGTCGGCAAAGTCCAGATTGATCATTCCGGCTTCGGCGATGAGATCGGAAATACCCTGGACACCCTGCTTCAAAACCTCGTCGGCCATGGTGAACGCATCCATCATGGAAGTGTTCTTGTCCGCGATCTGCAGCAGCTTGTCATTGGGAACGACTACTAAGGAATCCACGTATTTCTTCAGGAACTTAATGCCCTGCTCCGCGTGGTCTCTTCTCTTTCTGCCTTCGAAAGTAAAGGGCTTGGTAACCACCCCTACGGTGAGAATCCCCATCTCCTTCGCCGCTTTGGCGATGACCGGCGCCGCGCCGGTACCCGTGCCGCCGCCCATACCGGCGGTGATGAATACCATGTCCGCTCCGCTCATAAACTGGATCAGATCCTCGATATTCTCCTCGGCGGCCTTCTGGCCAACTTCGGGGTTCGCGCCCGCGCCAAGTCCTTTGGTCAGTTTTTCACCGATCTGAATCTTGGTCTCCGCCCTTGCCCCCGCCAAGGCCTGCTTGTCCGTATTGATTGCAATGTAAGTAATCCCTTTTAATCCTGCATCTATCATTCGATTGACGGCGTTGCTTCCGCCGCCGCCAATGCCTATTACTCTGATCTGTGCGTTTTTTTCATCATTCACTTCAAATTGCAGCATGCCCAGTAACCCTCCTGTTACCCTAAATAATACTTATTATATCATGACTTTGATGTTTCCGCACCTACTTATTAGGATTATTCTCATTATTTTTTGTCAAAATTCCCTCTTCTTCTACCACTTTTTCCCCGGGAATCTCGGGAGGCTGGGGATATTCTTCCTCCACCAGCCGGACTCCACGTTTCTTCACTTCCTGTTTTGCCTGCCGATTGATCAGGTGCCGGTCCAGCGCGATCCTGCGAATGGCCGCCAAATTGTTGAACAGCCTGCCGCCGAACACCAGGATTGCCGCGTAGTAAAGGGGCACGCCCAGACGGTCGCCCAGGTAAGCCAGAAAACCGGCCAACAGCGCGTTTGTTACAAAACCGGTCAAAAAGATCAGGTTGTTATACTTTCCTTCGAGTTGGGAACGCACGGCGCCCAGCAGCGAATCCAAGGCCGCCAAAAGGGCCATGGTAATGTAAAAGGAATACGCCGTGGGATAGGTGAAATTCAGCGCAAACCCCAGCGCCACTCCTACCGCAAGTCCGAAAGCCACCGCAATAATCAATTTGTCTCCTCCTCTTTCACTTTGGTCATATATACGAAAGTCTGATCGTCCGGATAAGCGGAGATCTTCAGTTTATCCTTTACCTCCACATTGACCAGCGGCCCGTCCGCTCTCATCGCCATGGCGTAGCTTCCCGGACTGAGCAGCGCCGCCGCCATCCGTTTGGCGTCACCGATGGCTCTGATCTCAAAAGGCCTCGCAAATTTCTGGCCGTTGATCTCCACCGTGTAGCCCGCGCAGGCGATGGAGCTGATGTTCCCCACTCGCTGCCCTTTGACGGAGATCACCTCCGCCCCGGCGGCGTTCAGTTCGTTGATCAGCATCAACAGGTCGTTGTCGTGGATAAAAAGATCATTGCTGAAAAACTCATTGTCTCCCA
>CAUHLX010000314.1 GCA_959606705.1 uncultured Bacillota bacterium
GGGCGGGTACCGAATGGGGAACATGAACGCGCAGGCTCCGTCAAACGCAGGGAGAGAACAAGACCCGGACCGGGAAAAGGAACCGAATACGGAACCGGGTACGGATCAATAAGACATGGACAAAGAGGGCCAAATTTATGGACAATCGTTATTTGAAGGATCTGTTGGATGGAGTGGCTGACGGAAGGGTTTCCGTGGATCAGGCGCTGACCGATTTAAAAGAGCTGCCTTTCGACGATCTGGATTTCGTAAAAATAGACGAGCATCGGAATCTGCGCACCGGGTATCCGGAGGTAATCTTCTGCCAGGGAAAGCAGACCGGGCAGATCATCGCCATCATCAAAAAGATGAGGGAGCGCAATTCCAATATCATTGGGACTCGGGCCTCACAGGAGGTGTTTGAAGCGGTGAAGAAGGAAATTCCCGACGCGGTTTATCATTCCGATGCCCGGATCATTTCCATTCGCGGACCGGAAGGCTCGGACAGTCGGTCGGCTTCACAGCCGCAGCCAGCGTCCGGATCGTCGGATCGAGCCGGGACCATCGCCGTGGTAACGGCCGGAACCGCGGACATTCCGGTGGCCGAGGAGGCCGCCATCACCGCGGAGCTGTTCGGCAATCCGGTGGACCGGATTTACGATGTGGGTGTGGCGGGGATTCATCGGCTGTTTGCACAGCTGCCCAGAATCAGGGCGGCCAACGTGATCATCGTAATCGCGGGGATGGAAGGCGCTCTCGCAAGCGTCGTCGGCGGCCTGGTGGAACGGCCGGTGATTGCGGTTCCCACCAGCGTGGGCTACGGAGCCAGCTTCGGCGGAGTTTCGGCACTGCTGACCATGCTCAACAGCTGTGCCGCCGGAGTGGGTGTGGTGAACATCGACAATGGCTTCGGCGCGGCGTATTTGGCTTCCACCATCAATCAAGGTTAAACGCATTTATCATATTATCTCATTTTAATCGGATGAAAATCCGGGCTTTTTCTCAAATTATATGGAGGGGATTGCAATGAAAAAGGTACTGTATTTTGACTGTTTTTCGGGGATTTCCGGAGACATGACGCTGGGAGCGTTGATTCACTTGGGAGCGGATGTGTCACAGTTGAAAAAGGAATTGGAGAAATTGGGAGTATCGGGGTACAACCTGATCGCCAAGGAATCGCTGAAGAACGGGATTTCCGGGGTGAGCGTGGATGTGAAAATCGAGGCGGAAAAGCACCACGAGCACAGAACGATGAAGGATATTTGGAAGCTGTTGGATGACAGTGATATTTCCGATGTTGCCAAAGAGAACGCGCTGGCTATTTTTCACGCCATCGGCGAGGCTGAGGCCAAGGTACATAAAATGAAGCTGTCCGAAGTTCACTTTCACGAGCTGGGCGCGGTGGATTCCATCGTCGATGTGGTAGGAACGGCGATCTGTCTGGACCTGCTGGGCATCGACAAGGTATACTGCTCCGTGGTGCATGACGGCTCCGGCTTTGTGGAATGTGAGCACGGCAAAATGCCGGTTCCGGTTCCGGCGGTGGTGGAAATGCTGTCAGGCGGAGCCATTCGTTTGGTGGGCGGAGACACCCCCACGGAATTGGTTACCCCCACGGGAATGGGAATTCTCAAAGGAATGAACGCCAAGAGCTGTCCCATGCCCGACATGGAGGTCAAAGGCACCGGCTACGGTTTCGGCACCCGTGAAACCAATGGATTCAACGCACTGAGAGTGGTGATGGGCTATGAGCTGCAGCCGGAAATCAAGGATAAGAATTATCTGTCCGATCACGTGACCATGATGGAAACCAATCTGGACGACGAAAGCGGCGAAACGCTGGGCTACGTGTTGGATAATTTGTTTGACGAGGGCGCGCTGGATGTGTATTTCACGCCAATCTACATGAAGAAGAAACGCCCGGCGACCAAGCTGTCGGTGATCTGCAAGGATTCGGACATGGAAAAGCTGGCTCGTATGATCCTCAGAGACACCAGTTCTTTAGGAATTCGCATTTATGAGACCAAGAGAATGATTCTGCCCAGACGGCTCCAGATGGTGGAAACTCCTTACGGCAAGGCTATCGTAAAGATCGCTACTGCCGGTGATATTGAAAAAATCTCACCGGAGTATGAAGACTGTGCGCGGATTGCCAGAGAAATGGATCTGCCCATCAATCAGGTATATCACATTGTACGGGAGAGCTATCGTCGGATGCGGGATGGGAAAAATGAAAAGGCACAAGACAAAGAATAGAATATTTATATGGGGATTGGCCGTGATTCTGGGGATCTGCTCCGGAGGCGCGGCCTACGCCGATTCCCATCCCGGCTATCCCACCGGGAACGTTTCCGGTTATGGGAGCGAGGCGCCTCGGGACATTCAGCGTCACTGGGCGGGAACGGCGATTTATACGCTGATGGAAAACAAAGTGATCGCCAATGATCCGGACGAACGCTTTCGTCCGGATCATCCTGTGAGCAGAGGAGATGCGGCTGTGATGCTGGCTGGCTTGCTGAAGCAGGAAGCTTCGAAGCCGGGGAAGTCTCAGCCGGCGGACAAGGCGGAGACCGACGGTACGGAACCGGAGGGAACTTCCACCGACGCGATGGGATCCTCGGCTGGTGCGTTGGAGACTTCCGCTGGTGCGTTGGAGACTTCCGCCGGTGCGATGGGATCTTCGGCTGGTGCGATGGAAACTTCCGCCGGTGCGGCGGAGCTCTCGGCCTCGGCTGGCGCAATTGAGACTTCCGCCGCCGCGATGGAGCCGAAGCGGCTTCCTTTTTCGGACACACAGGGTCTGCCATCCGCCGCCGATATCGATTTACTGGTGGGGAAGGGGATTGTTCAAGGCTATCCGGATCATACGTTTCGACCTTGGGGGAGCCTGAGCAGAGCTGAATTTGCCATGGTGTTATCCAACTATCTGGATCAGGCGGCGGCGTCAGACAGTACCGCCGGTTGGGCCGGAAGCGGGTCCGCCGATTTTTCGGATTTGTCCGGAAGCTATGTGGCTGACTCGGTGAGACGCTTGTGTAAAATGGGAGTATTGAGCGGTTATCCTGACAATACCTTCGGACCGGATCGCTCAGTGACCAGAGCGGAATTCTGCGCGGCGCTGTATCGGCTCTCCGGACTGCCGGCGGTGACGCCTCCCGTCACGCTGCCGGAGTATCGAGTGATCGACGTACCCTATCTCAGCCAAGTTTACCCGGTCAACGCGCTGGTAGGCTGCGAAGGGACTTCGCTGTTGATGGGCTTGAAAGGAAAGGGCTATGCGCAGGAGGTGGATTTGCGGCAATTCCTGGAGAACATGCCGACTCATCCCTCCAATCCGGCCAAGGGATTTGCCGGCTCGCCCTTTAAACCCGATCCTACGAAGAAAACCCGGACTACCATCTATCCGCCCAAGCTGGCGGAATACGGCAGTCAGTATGGAAAGGTGGAGGACTTTTCGGGAAGCTCGGTGAAGGAGCTGCAGGCCGAGGTGCTTTCGGGCAATCCGGTGGTGGTATACGTCACGATGCGCTGGGAGACGCCGTTCTATCGTTACTACGATATTGAGGGAGAGACCCAGCGGCTGCTCAGCAACAATCACGCGGTCCTGGTGTGCGGGTATGATTGTGCGTCAAGATCCTATTACATTTCCG
>CAUHLX010000315.1 GCA_959606705.1 uncultured Bacillota bacterium
GGACGAACCGACCGGCGGTACAATGGATTTAGACCTTTAGAAAAGAAAATCGCAGTTTGGTCGAAAAAAATGTAAAAATAAGGTGAATAAGTTAGTAAAACAGCGTCTTTCGGCGCTGTTTTTCATTTCTTTCGACTTTATTTTGCTGAGATTGCATTATGGGTCGAAAATATGCCTTTTTTTTCGACTGATCCGTGCCCATTTCTTAAAAAGGCCGAACCGACCGGGGCTGTCAGAAACGCCGCGAACCGGCGGCTGTCAGAAACGCCGCAGACCGGCTTGCTCGCCAATAGGCCGAACCGACCGGCGGCGGTATCCGGGCCAAGCCTGACGCTACACGTTTTCCGACAGCCATTCGTTCAATATCTTCAAATCTTTGATGACCAGATAGCCATCCTTCTTATCGATGATCCCGTCCGCCGTCATGCGCAGAAAGATATTGGAGACCGAAACCCGGGAAAGACCGGTGAGATTGGCCATCTCCTGATGAGTGAACTTGATTTTTAACTGCCAGCCGCCGGGGGTTTTCTCGCCGAACTGATTGACCAGATTGGTCAGGGCGTAACAGATTCGGTAGCAGGAGTTATTAAAGGAAAGCTGTTTCATCTGCGTGGTGATCAGACGCATTTTTTTGGTCATGATCCGCAGGACATCCAGTGAAAACTCGTGGTTTTCATGCAGTTTATCCAGAAAATGCTGGTGGGGAATTTGGTATAAAAGAGTGTCCATCACCGCCGTGGCGCTGCAGATGTTAGGCAGATCGTCGATGGGAGAAAGCTCTCCGAAGATCATGCCCACCTCCGCGATGAAGAGACTGCGTGTCTCGCCGTTGAGCCCGTAGACATCCAGACGAACCCGGCCGGATTTTACCAGATACATGTAGTCCGGCTGTTCCTGCTGATGATAGATGATTTCGTTCTTGTGAAAGGTTTTCGGAGAAAATCCTTCGATGAGACAGCTCCAGTCGATATCTGGCATTCCGATCCATGGAGAATTTTCCGCTAATTCTTCCAACAGGTTATCTTTCAAAATAGTAGAGGTGTCTTTCATACCCTGTTCTCCTTTGCTCCACGGCTGGTTCCATATAATCTGAACAATTTTCAGATAATTTTATTAATTGTAAAGTGATTTACAGAATTATTATAGCATGGCTGTTATACTTTTCAACAAGAAGTTAAAGAGCATGGAAAGGAGGCTGTTTATGAGGGTACAGGTCGACCGAGTTTCTTTCATTCTGGGAATGATGACGGCATTTGGCGAGTGTGTGGCCGGTGAAGCGAAACGGCTGGCGTTGTCACCTCCGTTTTTTCCCGACGATCTTCCGAAGCTTTCCGAAGAGGCGCAGATCATGGCCGAGGAACAGGATTTAAAGCTGTTTTTAGAGGTCAATCAGGAGATGCGCGAGGAAGATCGGGTTCTGTGGTGGGTGATGTACAAGTTCGACGAGGAATTGGATCACTATCTGGAGCTGCGGCAGCTGGGCTGGAACCCCGCCTGGGATTTTGACGAATTCAGGGAGCTTTTGGGGTACGGACTGGTGTACGGCGAGGGGGCAATGCGAATCAAGCCTCGCATGCGCAAGGAGACCAATGGTATGGACCCGGTGACGCGGATCGTCTTTCCGGACGGCGGCTGGCCGGTTCAGAAATAACAATAGTTAAATTACCGATACCAATCAAATTTTCAAAGGAGGAAGAAAAAATGAATTCGTACGGGTTTATCGAAACAAAGGGTTTTGTAGGCAGCGTGGAAGCGGCGGACGCCATGGTGAAAGCGGCGAATGTGGAGCTGGTGGGTCAGGTGGAAATCGGCGGCGGATATGTGACCGTCATCATTAAAGGCGACGTAGGCGCGGTAAAAGCGGCGGTAGACGCCGGAGCGGAAGCCGCTCAGAAGGTTGGCGAAGTCGTTTCCGTCCATGTGATTCCCAGACCCAACGAAGGACTGCTGCAGATGTTTTTACCGGCAGAAGCATAAAGGAGAATCGGGAAAGCATCAGAAAGGAGTCCTAGACAGTGAAGAAATTTTATACGGCACAAGATGTTGAATACTGCGCCGCCAGAGGAGAGAGCACCATCGTCATCTCAAGAGCGGACGTAGTGACCTCCGTGGCGAAGGAGGCGGCGGATAAAAAGGGCATCCGCTTTGTTTATCAGGATGAAGTGGGAGGAGCTTCCGCAGGCTTTGCGGCGCCTCAGGCCCCGGCCGCTCCCGCGCAGACTTACGCGGCACCCCAGGCGGCGGCACCGGCACCGGTTTATGCGGCGCCCGCTCCCGTGATTCAGACCGCCGCTTATCCCCCGCTCAAGGAGCTTCCTTACAGAGGCCTGATCAGTGAGGCGGAAGTGGATGTTTGGAGAGAAGAATTTCCGATTTTGAAGAATGTGGCACACCTGGGCAACTGCTCTCAGAGCGCTCAGTCCAAGCGGGTGCTGGCGGGCATCCAGCGCTACCTGGACAACTGGGGCGGCGTGGGAATGGATTGGGATTCCTGGTGTGAAGAGGTGGACATGGCCAAGGCCGAATTTGCCAAGCTCATCAACGCAGATCCCAGTGAGATCGCGGTAGCGGCTTCCGTGTCCGACTTGGTCAGCTCCATTGCCAACTCCCTGGATTACAGCGGAAAGCGGAAAAAGGTCGTGGTGACCGACGCGGAATTCCCCACAGTGGACCACATCTGGCTGGCCAATCAGAGAAACGGAGCCAAGGTGGATTTCGTTTCCGTCAATGAGAACCATCAGATCGAATTCAGCGAATACGAACGTTATATCGACGAGGACACTCTGCTGACCTCCATTACGCAGGTATATTACCTGAACGGCTTCAAGCAGGATATCGGCAAGATCGCCCAGCTGGCCCACAGCAAGGGCTCGCTGATCCTGGTGGATTCCTATCAGAGTCTGGGGACCGACCCGGTGGACGTCAAAGCCATGAATATCGACATTCTGGTTTCCGGCTGTCTGAAGTATCTGTTCGGCATTCCGGGCATCGCGTTCATGTACGTAAACAAAGACCTCATTCAGGCCCTCAAGCCCACCGTGACCGGCTGGTTCGGACAGACGAATCCGTTCCTGTTCCAGACCCGTTACAACGACTGGTCCTCCACGGCGAGCCGGTTTGACACGGGAACGCCTCCCGTGCTGTGCGCTTATGCGGTCCGCGAGGGCTTGAAGATCATTAACGAAGTTGGAGTGGACCGGATCAAAGACCGGATCGACATGCTGAGCGCCTACGCTTTGAAAGGCGTGATGGCCAGAGGGCTTCAGACTCTGAGTCCCTTCGACGTGAGCAAAAAAGGCGGCACCACGGCAATTTCCCTGGGCGGCAAGGTGGATTCCCACACCATGGAAAAACTGCTGAGAGATCGGAACATCATCGGTTCCGGCCGCGGAGACGTCATTCGGTTCGCACCCCACTTCTACACCAAACCCAACGAAATCGATTACGCGTTGGATACCACGAAGGAAATTCTGGATAGAAAGTAGGTGACCGTATGTACATCTGCAAGGTGAAAGGCAAATGTGTCTCCACCATTAAAAATAAGGCTATGACAGGGTACGGTCTGGTTACGGTGCAGAAGCTGGCACCCACCGGCAAGGCCTCCGGCGAGCTGCTGGTGGCGGTGG
>CAUHLX010000316.1 GCA_959606705.1 uncultured Bacillota bacterium
ACCGTGATGATCCCTACGATCCTTCCTTCCTGATCCACCACGGGCATGGCCAGAAAACCATACTTTTTAAAGGTGTTGGAAACATCCTCCTGGTCGTCCAGAACGTTTACGGTAATGATATCCTCGTGCATGAAATCTTCGATCCGCGCGTTGTCGTCCGCCACCACCAGGGTACGCAGGGAAACGATCCCCAGCAGCTTCCGTCCGGCATCCTTTACATAACAAGTGTAAACCGTCTCCCGGTCCATTCCCACCTCTTTGATATGGGCCAGCGCCTGAGCCACGGTCATTTCTTTGGAAAGCTCGATATAATCGATGGTCATCAGGCTTCCCGCCGAATTTTCGGGGTAATTGAGGAAGGTATTGATCAGCCGGCGCTCTTCCTTTGGCGTCTTATCCAGAATCTTATCCACGATATTGGCCGGAAGCTCCTCCAGCACGTCGATCATATCGTCAAAATCCAGCTCATCGATAATGTAACGCGTTTCCTTTTCCGTGATCCCGCTGATGATGTCGACTTGGTCATCCGGGGGAAGATACGAAAAAACCTCCGCCGAGATGTCCTTCGGCAGAGTGCGAAATAAAATGATGGCTTTCGTAATATCCAGCTCATCGATAACTTCTTCTAAAATCTCCGCAATGTCTACTTCGTTGTTTTCCAGCAGAATCTCCCTGGCCTTGACATACTGCTTTGCTTCCAGCAGCGCCAGCACCTGCTCGATTACGCCGTCCAGCTTTTCGTTTTCCATCGGTCGGTCCTCCTATACGAGTATTCCCCGACTCCCACGATGCCATTCGAACGGCAATAGAAAGAATCCCTAAAGATCCAAACAGACCATAGTGAAAGTCGGAATTTTGTTCAGTTGTAACGGACTGCTACTTCGTTCGGGACTAGGAACGTTTTCCAACACTTTCACCTCCTGATCAATCTCGATTAGAACATTAAAATTATACCCCATTAAGGTTGAAAATTGCAAGCATTTGATGTAAAATAACTCAAACTGTCACACGAAAGGAGACCTGTAGTATATGAATAGTGAACGAATCAAAAGCGGTCCTTCCGGCGCGTCCTCCCGGGCGCTGTTTTACGGAATGGGCTATACCCGCGAAGAAATAGACCGGCCGTTGATCGGCATTGTAAACGCTCAGAATGAAATCGTCCCCGGCCACATGCTGCTGGACCGGATCGCCTCCGCCGCCAAACGGGGCGTCCTGCTGGCCGGCGGCACACCCATCGAGTTTCCCGCAATCGCCATCTGCGACGGCATCGCCATGGGACACGAGGGTATGAAATTCCCCCTGGCCAGCCGCGAGCTCATAGCGGACAGCATCGAAGCCATGGCCAAGGCACATCAGTTGGACGGACTGGTGCTGATCCCCAACTGTGACAAGATCGTCCCCGGTATGCTGATGGCCGCCGCGCGGATCAATATCCCCGCCGTGGTAGTCAGCGGCGGTGCCATGCGCGCCGGGCACCTCAACGGCGAAACCCTGGACTTCAACAGCATCATGGAAAAGATCGGTTCCTTCCGCAACGGTGACTGCACCGAAGAGGAATTGGAAGAAACCGCGATGAATTCCTGCCCGGGCTGCGGTTCCTGCTCCGGCATGTTTACCGCCAACAGCATGAACTGTCTCACCGAGGTGCTGGGTATGGGGCTGCCCTTCAACGGCACCGCCCTCTGCGACAGCGGCGAACGGATCCGCATCGCCAAGCAGGCCGGCATGCAGGTGATGAAGCTGGTGGAACAGGACATCCGTCCCCGGGACAGTCTTACAAAGGAAGCATTTGAAAACGCCATTCGCGCGGATATGTCCATGGCCGGCTCCACCAACACGGTGCTGCATCTGCCCGCCATCGCCCACGAGGCTGAAATCGAACTGCCGCTGGATCTCTTCGATCAGATCAGCGTTTCCACGCCGCACATTGCCAAGCTGGCTCCCAGCGGCTTCCATCATATTGAAGATTTACATCGAGCCGGAGGCATTCCCGCCCTGCTCTCGGAGCTGGACAAAAAAGGCCTGCTCCACACGGGCTGCATGACCGTGACCGGCGCGCCCCTGTCCGCCACCATCAAGGCCGCCAAGGTCCTGGACTACGACGTCATTCGTCACATCGAGGCCCCCTACAGCAGCCGGGGCGGGCTGGCTATCCTGAGAGGCAATCTGGCGCCTGACGGAGCCGTTGTCAAGGAAGCGGCGGTAGCCCCCGAAATGCTGGTACACGAGGGACCGGCCCGGGTGTTTAATTCGGAGGATGAGGCCATTGCCGCCATCTTCGGCAAGAAAATCAACAAGGGTGACGTGGTCGTCATCCGTTACGAAGGTCCCAAGGGCGGTCCCGGCATGAGAGAAATGCTGGGGCCCACCTCCGCGATCGCAGGCATGGGCATGGACAAGGACGTGGCTCTGCTGACGGACGGACGGTTCTCCGGAGCGTCCCGCGGCGCTTCCATCGGCCACATCTCTCCCGAGGCGATGAACGGCGGACTGATTGGCCTGGTGGAGGAAGGCGACACCATCAAGATCGATATTCCCGGCAGGAAGCTGGAAGTGGTGCTTTCCGACGAGGAGCTGGCCAAGCGCAAAGCCGCTTATGTCCAGCCGGAGCCTCGGGTCAAGACCGGCTATCTGGCCCGCTACGCCAAGCTGGTCACCTCCGCCAACACCGGAGCGGTACTGAGCGTTTAAACTGAAAAAAAAGAGGAAGCCGCCGGACGCGGCTTCCTCTTTTTTAGATCCATAGAGGCTTATCCCAAAGGACCAATTTCGTTCCGATGCCCTGTTCCTGTGCGCGCCGGAACAATTTCTCGGAGATTACCATATCCATGGCGCCGATTCCCAGAGAACAGTAGACGATGCGCTCCTCCTCCGACGTTCGACCCGGCGCTCTCCTCGTCACAATATTCATCAGATCCGTGGCGTCCCCTTCTTTCAGCAGTCTTTGCCGGAACAGTTTGCAGATGATGGAAATCTCCACCGCCTTCAGTTCCTCCCAGCTGTCGGTGATCAGGCGGTCCGCTCCGGTGATGACCTCCGGTTTCACCTCGTTGGGTCCCATCTGAATCACCATCGCGTTTTTCTTCAGCCAAGCTTCTTCCAGATAGGGTGTCCGGGTGGAGGTCATGGTCACCACCAGATCGGCTTCCCGAACCGAGGGTTCCAGCTCCCGGGCGGCTCTCACGGTGAGCCCGTCGTATGTACCCGCGTATTCCTTTGCCAGAGCGGCAGCCTTCTCCGTGTTCAAGTCAAAGATTTCGATTTCTTTCAACTGAGGAACGGCTTCTCGCATCGCCATGACCATGGTTCGGCCGATGATGCCCGCGCCGACAAAGCAGGCTTTCTCCGTGCCCTTGCGGGCCAGATACTTTGCCGCCACGGCGGCCGAGGCGGAGGTGCGCATGGCGGTGATGACGGTACCGTCCAGGATGCACACCGGCAATGCGGTGTGGGGGTCGCTGAGAATGGTGATATCCACACCCGTGGGCATTTCGGGGTCCGCGATGTTCTCCCTGGATTCCGCCGCCCATTTGATTCCTGCCAGATTTTTATCCCCTCCCACATAGGCCGGCATGGAGTTGAAAAAGGCCCGTTCGTGCGCCTCATCCGGCAAAAGCATGCTGA
>CAUHLX010000317.1 GCA_959606705.1 uncultured Bacillota bacterium
AACGCCGATTTCATTGGTGGCTCAGGCTTCCGGGGCGTCGGACTACGTGTGCTACGCAAAGGTGCTGGAGGACGCGGCACGAGCGACGGGGGTCAATTTTATCGGCGGCTTTTCCGCATTGGTCCACAAAGGCTACACCAAAGGAGACCAGACCCTGATCCGTTCCATTCCCGAGGCGCTGGCCGTGACGGAACACGTTTGTTCTTCGGTCAATGTGGGTTCCAGCAAGACGGGGATCAACATGGACGCGGTGAGAGAATTGGGCAGGACCATCGTGAAGACGGCCGAACTGACCAAAGATCAGGGAAGCATCGGCTGCGCCAAGCTGGTGGTATTTGCGGTGGAGGACAATCCCTTCATGGCCGGGGCGTTCCACGGAGTGGGCGAGCCAGAGGCGGTGATCAACGTGGGTGTCAGCGGACCGGGAGTGGTGAAGGTGGCCTTGGAGGCTTGCAAGGGCGAGCCCTTTGATGTGGTGTCCGACACCATCAAGAAAACAGCCTTCAAAATCACCCGTATGGGTCAGCTGGTGGCCAACGAAGCATCCAGACGTTTGGATATTCCCTTTGGGATCGTAGATCTTTCCTTGGCGCCTACCCCGGCGGTAGGAGACAGCATCGCCCGGATTTTAGAGGAAATCGGGCTGGAACGCTGCGGCGCTCCGGGAACCACGGCCGCGCTGGCCCTGCTCAACGACGCGGTGAAAAAGGGGGGCGTGATGGCCTCCTCACACGTAGGCGGATTGTCCGGCGCGTTTATTCCGGTCAGCGAGGATGAGGGGATGATCGCGGCGGTGAAGAACGGTTCTCTCACATTGGAGAAATTGGAAGCGATGACCTGTGTCTGTTCCGTCGGACTGGATATGATCGCGGTGCCGGGGACCACGTCGCCGGAGACCATTTCCGGAATCATTGCCGACGAAGCGGCCATCGGTGTCATCAACAATAAAACCACCGCCGTCCGGCTGATTCCCGTCATCGGCAAAGAGGTGGGCGACGAGGTGGAATTCGGCGGACTGCTAGGAAGCGCGCCGGTCATGCCGGTAAACGGGTTCTCCTGTGAGAATTTCGTGGCCAGGGGAGGAAGAATCCCGGCACCGATCCATTCCATGAAAAATTAGTCGAATAAATTGATTTTACCACCGGTTTGTGATATAATTAGCGCCGGTGTTTTGAGGAATTAAATTTAAAGTAAGGAGATATCATCATATGGGTAGACATGGTACAATCGCAGGAAGGAAAGCGGCCCAGGATTCCAAGCGGGCACAGCTTTTTACCAAATACGCCAGAGCCATTACGGTTGCGGCGAAGGGGGGCGGCGATCCCGAATACAATATGTCTTTGAAGCATGCCATCGATAAGGCGAAAAGCATCAACATGCCCAACGATAACATCACCAGAGCCATTAAAAAGGGAACCGGCGAGCTGGCCGGGGAGTCCTATGAGGACGGCAGCTTCGAAGGTTACGGCCCCGGCGGAGTGGCGGTGATCGTGGATGTTTTGACAGACAATAAAAATCGCACCACCGCGGCAATGAAGCACGCATTCGACAAGCATGGCGGGAAGCTGGGTGTTCCGGGTTGTGTCTCTTATATGTTTGAACGGAAGGGAATCATTCTCATCGAAAAGACTGACTCCGTGGATGAGGACGCTCTGATGGAGGCGGCGCTGGAAGCCGGGATGGAGGACATGATTACCGGTGAGGACAGCTACGAGATTCAGACGACGCCCGAAGCGTTTGATCAGGTATCCGACGCGCTCAAAACCGCGGGCTACGAGTTCGTGGAGGCGGATGTGGAGTACGTTCCTTCCATGGAAGCGACGCCTGCCGACAGCGATATCAAAAATTTGACAAAGATGATCGAGGTTCTGGAAGAGAACGACGATGTGCAAAAAGTTTATCACAACAGCGCTGTTGATCTGGATGATTGATAAATTTTGAAAATGGTGTTATACTAGATTTAGATCCTGAGGTGATCGTTAAGGTTATGTAATTTAACCTACATTATATTCACGGGACTCCGCGTTTTTGCAGCCGATGTCAAGCCCCCTCGCAGGGGAAGACAGAAGCGGAAACAGGGGACCCACCTATCTAAGATAGGGCGTGAATTAGTAGCCTGACGACACATTCGGGATTTTCTATTTCTAAAAAAAATAAAAAAATGGAGAGATCAAATAACTATGGCATGGAAAACAGATCTGGAAATCGCCCAGGAGGCTCGGCCCGAACGCATTGAGGAAATTGCCCGCAGGCTTTTGATCGACGAAGAGGACCTGGAGCTTTACGGAAAGTATAAGGCAAAGGTCAACTTTCAACTGCTGGATAAAAAAGCGGACCATCCGGATGGGAAGCTGATTTTGGTGACCGCGATCAATCCGACCCCTGCGGGGGAGGGCAAGACCACGACCACGGTAGGACTGGGAGATGCTTTGTCGCGAATGGGAAAAAAGACGGTCATCGCGCTCCGGGAGCCATCTCTGGGGCCAGTGTTCGGAATGAAAGGCGGCGCCGCCGGCGGCGGTTATGCCCAGGTGATCCCCATGGAGGAGATCAATCTGCATTTTACCGGGGATATTCACGCAATTACCTCGGCGAACAACTTGATTGCCGCTCTTTTGGACAATCACATTCAGCATGGAAACGAACTAGGGATCGATCCCAGACGAATCAGCTGGAAGCGTTGCCTGGACATGAACGACCGGCAGCTTCGCTTTATCATGGACGGGCTGGGCGGCAGGACCAACGGAACGCCTCGGGAGGACGGCTTTGACATCACGGCGGCTTCGGAGATCATGGCGATTCTTTGCCTTTCCAACAGCATGACGGAGTTAAAGGAAAAAGTATCGCGGATCATCGTGGCTTATACATATGAAGGAGAGCCGGTGACCGCCGGGGATCTCAAGGCCGAGGGCGCGGCGGCCGCTCTGTTGAAAGAAGCGCTGAAGCCAAATCTGGTGCAGACCTTGGAAGGGACTCCTGCTTTTATTCACGGCGGTCCCTTCGCCAATATCGCCCACGGCTGCAACAGCGTAATGGCTACGAAGATGGCCAGAAAGCTGGGAGATTACGTGATTACCGAAGCGGGCTTCGGAGCGGACCTGGGAGCGGAAAAATTCTTGGACATCAAATGCCGTCTCAGCGGAATGGAACCGGACGCGGTGGTGGTAGTCGCCACGGTCCGGGCGCTGAAGCTCCACGGGGGCGTGCCCTTGGAGCTATTGGATGAAGAAAATTTGTCCGCCCTGGAAAACGGGATCGAAAATCTGATGAAGCATGTGGAAAATATGCGGGAGGTGTTCGGGCTGCCGGTGGTGGCCGTTTTAAACCGCTTTCCTACGGATACGGAAAAGGAACTGGACTGTGTGAAATGCCGCTGCGAGGCCATGGGCGTGGAAGCGGTACTGTCGGAGGTGTGGGCCAAGGGCGGAGAAGGCGGCTTGGCTATGGCGGAAGCCGTGATCGCGGCAGCGGAACAGGAAAAGGATTTTCGCTTTGCTTACGATGACCGGATGTCTCTCCGGGAGAAGATCCGCGCGGTGGCCATTCGCATTTACGGTGCGTCAGGTGTGGACTTCGTGGGGAAAGCGGAAAAACAGATCGACAAGCTGGAAGCGCTGGGGTA
>CAUHLX010000318.1 GCA_959606705.1 uncultured Bacillota bacterium
TCAATTATTTTTCCGGGTCCACCGATCGGATTCAGAAGATGTCTCTGTCCAAGCGAGCGGTCCGTCCGGGAACCAAGGCAATTATCATCGACGACTTCATGAGAGCGGGCGGAAGCGTTCGGGGCATTGCGGATATGCTGGCGGAGTTTGATGTGGACATTGTGGGAACCGGCGTGGTCATTGCAAGCCTGACGCCGGAAAAAAAGAAAATCAGTGAGTATTTTCCACTGCTTTATTTAGGAGAGGTGGACGAAGAGGGTAAGACCATACAAATCTTTCATAATCCCGAAGCGGTTTAAGAGGAGATGATCGCATGAAGGTCACTGAAGTACGGATGCGCAAGATCAGAGGCGATGGAAAGCTGAAGGCGGTAGCGTCAATTACGTTCGACGGAGAGTTTGTGGTCCATGATGTCAAGGTAATCGAAGGCCAGAACGGTCTGTTCGTGGCGATGCCCGGCAGAAAGATGGGGGAGGGTGATTTTATGGATATCGCCCATCCTTTAAAGACGGAGCTGCGTACGGAGATCACCAGGGCGGTATTTGAAGAGTATGAAAGCTTGCAAAAGCAGTAGGAGAGCGCATGGAGATCAACCTGTTCGTTTTTGATGGTTTTGAAACCCTGGATCTGTTCGGCCCCGTGGAGATTCTGGCTCAAGTAGAAGAATTCCATCTCCATTATTTCTCTCAATTCGGGGGGACGGTAACCAATGCCCAAGACGTGAAAATCATTACCGAACCCATTTCAAAGGCGGATCGAAGGGGGATTTTAGTGATTCCCGGGGGAGCAGGCACGAGAAGATTGGTAAACGACCCCCCTTTTCTAAGCTTGTTAAAGGAGCTGACGGAACAGGCGTGCTTTTGCCTGTCCGTCTGTACCGGCTCGGCCTTATTGGCCAAGTGCGGCGCTTTGGAGGGCAGAAAAGCCACCTCAAACAAAGAGGCCATGTCGTGGGTCAAATCGGTGAATGAAACGGTGGACTGGGTGGAAAAGGCTCGCTGGGTCGTGGACGGAACGTACTATACGTCTTCCGGAGTTTCCGCGGGCATGGATATGACGCTAGGCTTTATCAGCGATCAATTCGGAAGAAACAGGGCGGAGGAAATTGCGGCGTTGATCGAATATGTCCGGAATGACGATTCCACGGACGACCGGTTTGCAAGGTGAACAAAAATGGGGAAAGGGCGAAAATATACGACAATTTTTGCCCTTTTCTTGTATATTTCGGAACAATCCAAAGGGATTCGTCTCGGAATGCGTAGAAACTTACGGAAAACTTAATTGAAAATAGTTTTTGGGCTTTATGAAACGCCGGTCAGGTGATATACTGAGTTAGATGTACAGTGGAAGGAGTATCCGAATATGAGCGAGCAGCAGAAAAGCATCGAAGAAATTTTGGCGGAGGAGCAGTTGAAAGAACAGGAGCGGCTTCAGCGCAATTTGGAGCATATACGGGCCGGAGTTATCTTTACGGACTGGAAGGCGGCGTATATCGATCCCGAAGTGACCATTGGAAAAGGGACGGTGATCGGACCGAGTGTGATTTTGTCCGGAGCTACCGCGATCGGTGAGAATTGTGTCATCGGATTAGGAACACGGATTTCCGATTCAACCATCGGAAACAATGTGGACATACAAAGCTCTGTCATCCTGGAGAGCAGCGTGGGCGACCGCACCAAGGTGGGGCCTTTCGCTTATCTGAGACCAGGCAGCAGGATCGGGGAAGACGCGAAGGTAGGCGACTTTGTGGAAGTGAAAAATTCCTCTTTGGGGAATGGTTCCAAAGCGTCGCATCTTACATATATCGGAGATTCCGATGTGGGGGAAGGCGTCAATCTGGGCTGCGGCGTGGTCTTTGTCAATTATGACGGGTCGAATAAGCATCGCAGCGTGGTCGAGGACGGCGCGTTTGTCGGCTGCAACACGAATTTGGTCGCTCCGGTTACGGTGGGAGAAGGGGCGTATATTGCCGCCGGCACTACCGTGACCAGGGATATACCGGCGGGTGCTCTGTGCGTAGGACGGGCAAAGGAACGGCACATTGAAGGCTGGGTCGCCCGCAGAGGCCTGCTGAAGAAAAAAGATAAGAAAAAATGATCTTATACGAACACACCACAGCATGAGAAAAACGGAGGAAACTAAATGAAAAGCGGAGCGTTCACAGATTTCAAAATTTTTGCGGGAAATGCCAACCATGAGCTGGCGGAGGAAATTGCCGCTATTATGGGAAAGCCCCTGGGCAAGTCCACTGTGAGCAAGTTCAGTGACGGAGAGATCTCCGTCAACCTTTGGGAGACGGTCAGAGGCGTGGATACCTACATCGTGCAGTCGACCTGTGATCCGGTCAATGATAATTTAATGGAGCTTTTGATTATGATCGACGCGATGAAACGCGCGTCGGCCGGCCGCATCAACGCGGTGATTCCTTACTATGGCTATGCCAGACAGGATCGGAAGGCGAAGGCCAGAGATCCGATCACCGCGAAGCTGGTAGCCAATCTTCTGGTCAGCGCGGGAGCGGACCGGGTGGTGACCATGGACCTGCACGCGGCGCAGATTCAAGGTTACTTTGACATTCCGGTTGACCACCTGTTGGGCATGCCGATTCTGGTCAAGTATTTCCGCGAGATGAATTTGAAGGATCTGGTCATCGTTTCACCGGACCACGGCAGCGTGACTCGGGCCAGAAACATGGCGCAGCCGCTGGATGCTCCCATCGCCATCGTGGACAAGAGACGCCCCAAGGCCAACGTATCCGAAATCATGAATATCATCGGTGATATCGAAGGAAAGACCGCCATCCTGGTGGACGACATGATCGACACCGCCGGGACCATCACCAACGCGGCCAACGCCCTTCGGGATTTGGGAGCGACGGAAGTCTATGCCTGCGCGACCCACGGCATTCTTTCGGGACCGGCCATCGAGCGAATCGAGGCCTCCGCGATTAAGGAGCTGGTCATGCTGAACACGTCGCCCATTCCTCAGGAAAAACGAATTTCCAAGATGAAGGTACTGTCCGTGGCGCCGCTGTTTGCGGAGGCGATGATCCGCGTCTTTACCAACGACTCCATCAGCAGACTGTTCGACTAAAGAAAAGGAAGAGGGGCCGGGGTGCGCGGACCGCACCCCGGCTTTCTTATGATTCGATTCGGAGGTTTCAAATGTATGTGATCGCAGGTCTGGGCAATCCCGGAAAGCAATATGAAAACACCAAGCACAACATCGGGTTTATCACGGTGGATTTTCTGGCGGACCGGCACCATATCAAAGTGAATAAGCTCAAGCATAAGGCGCTGGTGGGAGAGGGCTTGATCGCCGGCAAAAAAGTGCTGCTGGTCAAACCCCAAACCTTCATGAACTTAAGCGGGGAGAGCCTGCGGGAGGTTCTGGCGTATTACAAGCTTCCGGTGGAGGAGCTGGTGGTCATCTATGACGATATCGATCTGCCCATGGGCGCCCTGCGGATTCGCAAAAAGGGCAGCGCCGGGACGCACAACGGCATGCGTTCCATCGTGTATCAGTTGAATTCGGACGAGTTTCCCAGGTTTCGCATCGGCATCGGCGGAGAGCGAAAAGGGGATTTGGCCAGCTATGTGATCGGGGGCTTCCGCAAGG
>CAUHLX010000319.1 GCA_959606705.1 uncultured Bacillota bacterium
TGAAGGCCGTCCAGCGGCAGACCCGTTGCCCGTTCGGTGTTTTCCATGGCCGCCACAATCGAGTTGAGAGACGGCTGACTGGTCAGGCCCGCCATACTGGAAAACGCCGCGTCCACGATATCCACTCCGGCCATGGCCGCCATCATCAAGGTGGCACCGCCATTGCCGCTGGTATCGTGCGTGTGCAGGTGAACCGGAATCGTCAGCTCATTTTTCAGCGCCGTGATCAGCTTATGAGCCGCCATCGGCTTGAGCAGGCTGGACATGTCCTTAATCGCCAGAATATGTGCTCCTCGCTTTTCCAGCTCTTTCGCCATATTTACGTAATAGCTCAAGTTATACTTTTCCCGTTTGTCGTCTAAAATATCCCCGGTATAGCAAATACAGGCCTCGGCCACCTTTCCTTGGTTGAGCACTTCGTCGAGGGCCACTTCCATGCCGGGAATCCAGTTCAGAGAATCGAAGACACGGAACACATCAATTCCGGCTTTCGCCGATTCCTTCACAAACTGACGGATCACGTTGTCCGGATAGTTTTTATAACCCACCGCGTTGGCCCCGCGGATGAGCATCTGGAACAGGATATTGGGAATCTTTTCACGCAGCGCAGTAAGGCGTTCCCAGGGCGATTCTCCTAAGAAACGGTAGGCTACGTCAAATGTCGCTCCGCCCCACATTTCCAGAGAAAACAGGTCCTGCCCATAAACCGCCACCGCCGGAGCGATCTTCATCATATCTACGGTCCGCACACGGGTAGCCATCAAAGACTGCTGTGCGTCGCGCATGGTGGTATCCGTCACCAGGAGCTTTTTCTGATCGAGAATCCATTTGGACAGCCCTTCCGGTCCTTGCTTTTCCAGCAGCTGTTTGGTTCCCGTAAGACCGGATAGCTCCTCCGGCTTAAATTTAGGGAACACCGGAACGTCAAACTGGGGCTTCGGACCTTTCGCTTCGTTTACCGCTTTGTTCGCCAGGAAGGTGAGCAGTTTCAATTCCTTGTCCTTGCTGGGTTTGATGGCCAGCAGACCGGGATTATCCGCAATAAAATTGGTATCACAATTTCCCGCGACGAACGTGTCGTAATGCAGTACGTTCTGCAGGAACGATATGTTTGTTTTGACACCTTTGATCTTCAGTTCGTCCAGCGCCCGGACGGACTTCAGCCGCGCGTCGTTGAACGAGCGTCCCCAGGAGGTAACCTTCACCAGGAGGCTGTCATAGTACGGCGTGATCTGTGCTCCGGTGAATCCGTTGCCTCCGTCCAGACGAATCCCAAAGCCGGACCCTGTCCGATACACGTCGATCTTGCCCGTATCCGGCATGAAGGAATTGCTGGGATCCTCGGTGGTGACACGGCACTGAATGGACGCGCCCCGGGGAACGATATCCGCTTGACTCTTGATATTGATTTCGGGAGAATCCAGAGGATAGCCTTCCGCCACCAGAATCTGCGCCTGAACCAGGTCCACGCCGGTCACCATTTCGGTCACCGTGTGTTCTACCTGAATCCGTGTGTTCATCTCGATAAAATAATGGTTGCCTTGATTGTCCAATAGGAATTCCAGCGTACCCGCACTGCGGTAGTTCACCGCTTTGGCGATCTTCAGCGCATCCGCGCAGATGGCTTCCCGCTGAACGTCCGTTAGACATAAGGCGGGTGTAAATTCGACAACCTTCTGATGGCGCCGCTGAACGGAACAGTCTCTTTCATACAGATGGACCAGATTGCCGTACTGGTCTCCCAGGACCTGGACCTCGATGTGCTTCGGGCCTTCGATGTATTTTTCGATAAAAATATCGTCGATCCCGAAGGCTTTGCGGGCTTCACTCTGAGCGTTGTTGAATTCGGGGATCAAATCCTTCTCTTCCCGGACGATCCTCATTCCGCGTCCGCCGCCGCCGGCCGCCGCTTTCAGCATGACCGGATAGCCGCACTGTCGCGCGAATTCAATGGCTTCTTTTTCCGATTTGATTGCCGCGTCCACTCCCGGAATCGTGGGAACATTTACGGAATGAGCCACCAGCTTCGACTGAATTTTGTCGCCCACCCGGCCCATCATCTCGGCGGTAGGTCCGATAAAGGCAATGCCCGCCTCCTCGCACTGCTTGGCAAACTCCATGTTTTCCGACAGGAATCCGTAGCCCGGATGGATCGCATCCACCCCCTTGGCCTTCGCCAGCTCGATGATCTCACCGATCCCCAGATACGCCTCCACGGGTGCCTTGCCTTTTCCGACCTGATAAGATTCATCCGCTTTGGTACGGAACAGTGAATTTTTATCCTCCTCGGAGTAGATCGCAACGGAACGAATGCCCAGCTCGCCGCAGGCGCGGAACACTCGAATCGCGATTTCACCTCTGTTGGCAACTAAAATACGCTTAAATTTTTTCATTATGCCTCCCCTTTCCCGTATTATTTTCAGAACGAAGAATCCGTTCTCGTTTCTCGAATGATTTTGTAGGATAGATACCCGGAAAACCGAAAAAGAAAACATTTTCCCGTTTTAGACTAATATTCGTTCTATCATACCAGAATTATGGCAAAAAAACAAGGCCTGCCGCAAGTAGGACAGGCCAATTTTATACATTTTTTCGATTTTTATTGTACGAACGCCGAATCGATTAATTGTTCCACAACGTCCGCGTATTCCAGTCCCGCTCCGCGCATCATCTTGGGATAACGGCTTCCGGAGGTAAATCCGGGAATGGTGTTGATTTCATTGAACACGATCTTGTGATCCGGAGTCAGGAACATATCCACCCGCGCAAATCCGGAGCAGCACAGCAGCCGGAAGAGACGCAATCCGGTCTCCTTGATCTCCTGCCGGACTTCCGCCGGAACTCTCGCGGGAGTGATGATTCTGGTCTTGGTCAAGCTGTACTTTTCCGCATAGTCAAAGAACATCCCGTTCAACTCAATCTCATCGACTTCACCCACCGTCAAGTCATCGCCGGCGCCCAGAACCGAGCAGCCCACTTCAAATCCCTCGACATGCTCCTCTACGATCACTCGGCAATCATAGTTCATGGCCAAACGAACCGCCTCCGTGAAACCATCCAGAGAATCCAGCTTCGACATGCCGATGGTGGAGCCTCCGTTGGCCGGTTTTACATAAAGCGGACATTTCAATTTTGAAACGGCTTCCAGCATTTCCTCTTCCGACATACCGGGCAGCAGCGTCGCCGCATGGGGCACCAAAATACCCGCGTTTTCCGCTACGCTGTGCGCGATAATCTTATCCATGCAGATTGCCGACGACAGCACTCCGCAGCCGGCGATGGGAATCCCCGCCATCTCCAGCAAGCCCTGAATCGTACCGTCTTCTCCGTTTCTTCCGTGCAAAACGGGAAACACCACATCCAAGCGTTCTGTCTTTACCGTCCCGTCCTTTTGAAACATCAGCATTCCATGCACGCTTCGATCCGGCGAAATCACCGCCGGAACACAGGACCCGTCTTCCGCCCAAGTATCCTCCTTCAGCTTCTCGACCGGGCCATCGTAACGGAACCATCGTCCTTCTTGAGTAATTCCGATCAGTACCATATCGAATTTATTCAAATTCATATTTTCAATCACCGAGGTCGCGGATTTCAACGATACGTGATATTCGGC
>CAUHLX010000320.1 GCA_959606705.1 uncultured Bacillota bacterium
TGATCCCGAATGTGATTCAGCTGCTCCTGTGTGGTGATCAAATAGGGATCGCCAACCGTACCGCTGCCTTTTTTGAACATTCCTTTGGGAAGCTTCGCCAGAGCTTCATCGGAAGTGTCCATTTCTCCGGTGGCTGTGGTAGCCAAATGGGTGGAGGCACAGCCGTATTTCAGATCGGCCAGCATCTGCTGATAATCCACCTGTTCTTGAGCGGTGCTGCAGATAATCGATTCGTTTTCAGCGATTTGAAGAAGGATCTGTGTGGCTTCCGCCCTGGTCACCGGTGCGGAAGGGCGAAAGTTCCCTTCGGGATCACCTTTCATATACCCTTTGCGGAACATCAGGTCTACCGCGTCGTAGGCCCAGTCGGAAATCTGGCTTTCATCCCGGGCCGACTCCGCTCCCTCTCCCTCATCCGAAACTTCATTGGGAATGACGGATGCCGCCACCTGCGCCGCTTCCTCTCTGGTCATGGATTTGCCAATCCCAAAGGTCCCGTCGGGATAGCCGGAGGTCATCTTCCCCGCCACCGCGATCTTGATCACAGGCACATACCATTCGCCCGTTACCACGTCGGAAAATTGGAGGGTGGTCTTGGAGGTGTCCGGCTTTTCGGTGAGAATGTTGGACAGCAGTGTGAAGAATTCCTCCCTCTTAATCTGATTTTCCGGCCGGAAGGTCCCGTCGGGGTAACCCCCCACGATCCCCAGGTCCGCCGCTTTTAGGATTGTTTTCTCCGCCCAATGTTCCGAAAGATCGGAAAAGGACGCCTCCTCTTTTTTCGTTTCTTCCGCGAAGGCTGCGGCAGGCGCCATGGTTAGCAGAAGACATATGGAAAGGATGATGGATATTTTTCTCCGGATTCTCAACTTGAATTCCCCCTATCTGAAAACGTCGCGATATTTCCTTTATTATATCCGCGCCGGGAAACTCTTGTCCAGTGAAAACATTTTCCCATTCATCCAAAACCCGCTCGAAGAAATAAATTAGACTTTTACTCGTCGTCCTACCACAAGCGGCGCAACTGCCAGAAATCCTCCTTGCTGTCCACGATCACCGGAACCTCCTTTGTAATGGTCACTGTTTTTTTGTTTATGGTGTAGTTTGCTTTAAAACGGAACGTCAGCAGTTCCGGAGACTTTCTTCCCCAGCGATTGATCATGGACTCCTGCCACAAGCTCCCGGTGTAAATTTGATCTCCGCTTTCGGTTCGCTTTCCCGAAGCATACATCGGTGTGCCGTAATTTGTTCCTGATATGGTGCAGCTCACGTTTTTAGGCTTGCCGGACAGCTCCGCTCTCAACTGAAATTCTTCTCCCGACCAGAACACGTTGGTTCCTCGTCTTCGGGGCTCCGCCGCTTTCTGATAAGCGTCGAAATTCACGGAGTGATTTATCTCCTCCTTGAAGCGCTTCAAATTGTATTTCTTGCGATTCTGCTCCCACCGCTGCGTATGATTGACCCAGCCGTTCAGATGATTTTCTCCGGTGACCATAAACTCGTAAGTCCCTTTCCCCGAGTTTCTCTGATCCTTAGCCGTACAGATCACCCGGTATTCTCCCGGCGCCGCGGGCAAAGGCACGGTCCCGGTCACCACCTTTGGATAATTCCCCTTTCCATCGGGCCGCAGCCCGGTTTTTACATGGCTGAAGATCCTTTGATCCCCCAGATACACTTCGGTCACTACGGTAAGCTCATCCCCATCCTCGTCCCGCACTCCGACCTCCGCCTGATACCAGGTGCCTTCCTTGATCTGCCGGGGAGCGGTACTCACTCCGGTTACTTGGGGAGGGTGATTTGTTTTCCCCACGGAAAAGGTCATGGACGCAATTGGGGAGGTTCGATCGTAAGCTTCATTTCCTGTTTGGTCTATCTGCCAATGCTCCACGGTATAGGTACCGTCCTGTCGGAAGGAGGGGATAGGGGCGAACAGAAGCTTGCCGGCTTCCGGATGGATTCCATCCTTCCCGGGGATATGGGAATACCGCCAGAATTGGGCCTTGGAAGGATCTCCTTCTCGATCGGAATACACCGGCTGATAGTCCACCGCCTGTCCTTTCTCATAAAATCGTGTGGGCTTCGCCGAGACCTTCGCATTCTGTCCTCCGGTTTGCAGAAGCTTTTTCACAAGGACCTCCGCCAAACTATTTTGACCGTCATCAATCACTCCGGTGAACGAAAATTCACCTTGCCCGATTTCGATCCGCTTTAAATCAAAAGCCTCCAGCAGCTTCCCTGCCATTCCGTTCGGTGCCGCCGCTGCTTTCAAAAATGTTTCCGCACCAGCCACCCATCTCGCATCGCTTCGCTGATTTCCATGCTTGCGCACCTGACGAAACAGAGTGGAATCCTCGTCGGCTGCCCAAGACAAGATCCGGTATTTGCTTCCTTGCTCCACGAAATTTCCCAGGGCATTATCAGCACAGTGAAGGACCGTCAAGGTATCGGAGCTACTTCCATATTCGAAGCTGATATCTCCGCCCAAATCCGCGATGTCCATCTGATCCGCGGTTCTCTTTTTCAAATCAAACCGATAGGCTTGCGCTTTTTCCAAGGTGCCGTACTCCCCTTTTAATTCGTTGGTTCCCGGTTTTCTGCCCCAATCCCCTCCCGTAGCAAAAAATACCTGAGAACCGATCCTTTGTGCGAGCAAAATCCGATCCGATGCCGTTTGAAAAGCCCGGGCACTTTTCACTTCGGTCCCCGCTGAAAACCCGTCGGAGATTCCATAGAGCCAAGCGTAATTGTGGTAACCGCCTCGAGAATCTTTCTCCTGCCAGGTGACCGCCAGATCATCGCACCGGCCATCCCGGCCGTAGACCGGAGTGACCGTCAATCGATTGGACTCCGTCGGGTCCGCCGCGACGGACTTGATCAGGCGATTGGAAGAATCGTAGGCCCTCACCTCTTGTTTGCCTGCGGAATGTACGGCCAAGATCAGTTTTCCGTCCGAATCCACTCCCAGCGTTCGAACTTGATCCGCCTCCCGCAAGCCGTCCAAAGGCTGGAAGGCAACGGTGCCTGACTCCAGGTCTAAAATCCCCCGGAAATATGCTGCCTCATCCCCTTTTCGCGAAGCATAGTGAACCCGGTCGCCCACTTGTTTTGCCATTCCTAAACTGCCAATCGAGCTCACGAGTTCCGTCTTGGCCGCCGCTCCCTTCTCGAGACGAACGGCATAAACCCCGTCGTCTCTCACGGTAAAAAGCCGATCGGAGCGTACAAAATTGGAATCTCCCAGTCGAAAAGGCAGCACGGTTTGGAACGAACCGTTATCTTTCGTCAAGATTAAGGTCTTCTCTCCACTGCGAAAAAACAAAAAGGTTCCGCTGTCATCCTGACAAAAACGACTGCTGCCCTCTCGCGAATCGACGGACATCACTTCCTCAAAGATCGGATAGCTCCAGCGCAGCTGTCCTGACCTGCCGTCATGACATCGAATCACGTAAGGATATTGGGGCCGGTCTCCGGTGGCGCCTCCCGTCCAGGTTCCCTGAATGGTATAGAGATCGTGTTCATCCACGATAAACCCGTCCCGCTCTAAAAAGGTTTGTTCCCCCAAATGTCCGTACGGCTCCGTGAACTTTGCGGAAACCCAGGGCAGAGCCGGGT
>CAUHLX010000321.1 GCA_959606705.1 uncultured Bacillota bacterium
CTAAGTCAGATCTTAAAGGACACCGAGGTAGTCACCGACGTAGCCGCAAACAGCGCCAAGGAAGCGGAAAAAATCGTGAAGGACGTCTCATCCTCCGTTTCTTCCATTTCGGACGTAATCAAAGGAAATCAAAGTGTGGTAGGCGCTCTGACTTCCATTATCAACGCTCTCGGTTCCCTCAGAAATCTGCTGAATCGTAAGTGAAAAATTTTTTTAATATATTACAAAATATGGATTGACTGTTTTCTATTAAAATGTTAATATTAGGCATGGGTAATCAGCGTGACCTGAAAGGGGGCTATATTAATGAAAGCAACAGGTATTGTAAGAAAAGTGGACGAACTGGGACGCATCGTACTTCCCATCGAACTGAGAAGAACTCTTGATATCGAAATCAAGGATCCCATCGAGATTTATGTGGATGGAGATTTCATTCTTCTGAAAAAGTACGAGCCTGCGTGCATTTTCTGTGGAAACGCGAAAAACGTAAAGCGGATCCACGACAAAAATGTATGCGAAGACTGCATTAAGGAGCTTCAGTCTCTCTAGATTGAAAAGAGCCGTTCTAACAAAAAAATCTGCCGGTCCGTGGGACAAGTCGGCAGATTTTTTTTATTTGAAAAAAGCGCTTGACAAAGTCGAACGGCGGATGTATTGTATTATTGTACTAGATAACTAATACAATCATACAGAAAGGGGATCATGATAAATGGAAAGCACTGCGACGGCGAAATTCAATCCCAACGCGCCCATCTATCTGCAGATTATCGACGACATCAAGCACCGGATCGTCTCAGGGGAATTACAAGCCGGTCAGCGTCTGGATTCCGTCAGGGATCTTGCAGTGACGTTCAACGTCAATCCGAATACCATGCAGCGGGCCCTCGCCGAGTTGGAGCGGGACGGACTGCTGCACAGCGAACGAACCTCAGGCAGGTATATTTCAGAAGATAAGGAGTTGATTCGTAGGATGAGAGAAGAAGAAGCAAAGGAACTGATCAGCCAGTTCATCGAACAAATGAAAAAAATAGGCTACGGCACAACGGAATTGATGGAGCTTCTGTCAACTGAAATAAAGAAAGGAGAGTAAACCACATGGACACCACTCTGCAAACAATGGAACCGACGGAAACCATGGCTTCCGACAGTTCTCCCGGACCTTTGGTCCGAATCCAAAATTTAAGCAAACAGTACGGCCACAAGCTGGCATTGAAAAATGTGAGTCTGGAGCTGCAGCCCGGAGCCATCATCGGTCTTCTGGGGCCCAACGGCAGCGGCAAGACCACCATGCTGAAGATCCTGGGAGGGGTCAATACCATATACGGCGGCTCCGTCCTCATCGACGGCCAGGCTCCCGGGGTTTACACCAAGTCGGTGGTTTCTTACCTGCCGGATAAAACCTATTTCGGCGACTGGATGAAACCGAAGGACGTCATCGCCCTCTTCAAGGATTTCTATACGGACTTCAATGAAGCGAAATGTCAGGAAATGCTTCAGCGCCTTTCCCTGGACATCAATCAGCGGATCAAGACCATGTCCAAGGGCACCATCGAAAAATTCCAGCTGTGCCTGACCATGTCCCGGGACGCCAAGCTCTTCCTTCTGGATGAGCCCATCGGCGGCGTAGACCCGGCGGCCAGAGATTTCATACTGGACACGATTTTAAACAATTACAATGAAAACGCCACGATTCTCATGTCCACGCATCTCATCGCGGACGTGGAACGAATCTTTGACACGGTAATCTTTTTGAAGGATGGAGAAATCGCCCTGCACGATCAAATCGACGTCATTCGGGCGGAACAGGGAAAATCCATCGACGCGCTGTTCCGGGAGGTATTCAAATGCTAAGAAAACTGCTTAAACAAGACATTCGGTCGACCTGGAGAGAATTCGGCATTCTGTTCCTCTGCATCTTCTTGGCGGGAATGCTGGTGCCGGCCACGATGCTGTACTCCGAGAACCCGATCCTGCTCATGCTTTCCACCCTGGCAATCTTCGCAATTTTAGTGGCCTCCATGGTCATTTCCATCATGTGTCTGTTCCGGCTGTTCAACAGCAGCATTTACTCCAATCAGGGCTATTTGACCATGACGCTGCCTGCCACCGGAAGCAAGCTGGTACTGTCAAAGCTGATCACCGGCACCGGCTGGATCACGCTGACCACCATCGTGGGCACTCTGTGCTTCCTGCTTTCCATGACAGTTTACGTGCTCCCGCAGTCCGAGGTTAACTGGAACGATATCAAATATCTCTTTTACATGCTGATTCATGACGAGAACACCGGCGGAGCCATCCTCTGCTGTATCATAATCTTCCTGATGTGTGTGGTCAGCCTGGCTCATGTGATCCTTCAGTTGTACTTGTGCTGTTCGATCGCCCATCAGAAGGTCCTGAAAGGCTTCCGGGTCCCGCTGGCGGTCATCGCCTTCTTCGTCATCAACTGGCTGGAAGGAAAGTTCTTTTCCCTGCTGGGCTCACTGCTGGAACATACCGACTATTTCGGGTTCGACCTCAATCGTGTGTTTAATGATCTGATGTACTCCGGCCATAACTTCACCGCAGTCAATCTGTCAATGGTGTTCGCCATGTTGATTGAACTGATCCCCATGGTCCTCATCTTTCTGGGTACCGTCTGGATGGTCAACAACAGACTGGAGCTGGAGTAACCGCTGCGGCAGGACGACGGCGGCGTAACGACGAAAGAAAAACAACAGGAACAATTAGGGGAATATTCAAAAGGGGATTGAGATAAAACCACCCGGAGCGGCAGTGAGAACGCCGCTCCGGGTGGTTTCTTTCTATGCGTCAAGCTAGTCCTTATCCTATTTCATCTATTTTGAACGAAAAGGTTAGGGTTCAAGCGTTTTTCTAACCTTTTCCGCTATTTTGATGCCAGACTTATCCTATTTCATCTATTTTGAGCGAAAAGGTTAGGATTCAGGCGTTTTTCTAACCTTTTTCGCTTTTTTGATGCCGGATAAGATAGTATCGCCCCCAATATGGCTGATATGGCACGATTCCACTGCCGGATTTAACCTTATAGGGAAAAAAGACCAGTTAAAAGATAAGATCCGGCTTCCCCGGCGGAGCGCCTCTAACTTGTCATTCCAAACCATCCCCATAAATATCCAGTATTTCCGGTGTATAGCCTCCGTCCGCCTCGTGGACCGCCAACGGCTGGCGGACGTTCAGCTCCCTTCCCCCGCCTTTCACACAGCGCACCAGCGCCAAATTAGGCTTCTCTCCCGGGTGCGGGGAAATCATTCTCAGCTCCTTCGGTTCCAGCTTCCTGGCGCGGCACAGGCAGAAAATGTCCACCAAGCGGCTGGGCCGATGAATCATGCAGAGGCTGCCCCCGGGCTTGAGCAGATATGCGGCGGCTTCCACAAAGGTCCCCAGATCCGCGCTGGTCTCTTGACGCGCGATCCGCTTGGACTCCGTCTCACTGCGCAGACCGCCGCCTTCCGGCAGATAAGGGGGATTGCTGGTAACCAAATCAAAGGACGCCGGCGCCAGCTCAGGCTCGCCTGCGCCGGGCCGGCTGCCGATGCCGGCCACGTCTTCGTGAAGAATC
>CAUHLX010000322.1 GCA_959606705.1 uncultured Bacillota bacterium
AACCATGTCCTTAAATTCCTAAAGACATGGTATAATAAACACCATAGGACCGTAAGGTTTATTTCACCACTAGGAACGGGTTTCGAACAAGGAGAATCAGAGAGATGAACCAGGAGCAACGGGTCTATCAAAAGCTGGATGAATTGGAGATCACTTATGAAGTCGTGGAGCATCCCCCCGCGTTGACGACCGAGGAGGCGGACCGGTATATCGAGGGGAAGGAAGGGGTTCGTACCAAGACTCTCTTTCTGTGCAATAAAAAATCCACCGCCTTTTATCTGGTGATTATGGACGATGAAAAACGGGTGGACATGAAGAGATTGGGCGAGCTTTTAGGGGAGAAAGGAATGAAATTCTGTTCCCCGGAAAAGCTGATGGCCAAAATGGGGCTGCCGCCGGGCACCGTGTCTCTGTTTGGCTTGCTCAATAATGAGGAGCACGACATCCGGGTATGTCTGGACCGGGAGATTCTTTCGGAAGAAATCATGACCTTTCACCCCAATGACAATACGCGCACCCTGTTCCTGTCTACGGAGGACATGAACCGGTTTATAGAGGCCATGGGTTATGAACGGGAAATTCTCGAGCTTTAAGTTTGATTCGCAGAGAGGCCGGCTTTATAAAAATCAGCAAGCGATTGCTGATTTTTCTGTTTCCCGTAACATTTTGCGAATTCGATTGTTATATAGGCAGGAAGGGGGGAGCGTATGGACAAGGAGCTTCTGCAGGAAATATATCGGCGCTATTCCGACGAGCTGTACCTATACTTGTATTCGTTTTGCGGAAATCGGGCCGAGGCGGAAGACTTGATGCAGGAGGTATTTCTCAAAGCGTTGCTTTCCTTGGAGAATACCCACCGAAATTTTCGAGCCTGGCTGTATTTGGTGGCAAAGAATTTGTGCCTCAATCGAATGAAGCGGGATCGGGAGATCTCCACGGAGGAGCCGGAGAAGCTGGGACAAGGGTCTGAAAATGCGCCGCTGGATCAAATGATTGAGGAAGAAGGGAAGCGCAGGCTGTACGCTGCCATATTGAGACTTCCCCGTATTCGACGTCAGGCCATTCTGCTTCAGTATTTCTCGGGGCTGTCACAGAAAGAAATCGCCCAAGTGCTGGGGGTGTCTCCGGGAAACGTGAGGATGATCGTGCATCGCGGGAAAAAGGAGTTGAAAAAGGAATTGGAGGGAACGGACTATGAGTTTTCAGGAGATTTTTAAACGGTTTCGAGAGGGGACCGCTACGGAAGCGGAGCAGCGGGAGGTTCGGGAGGAAATTGCCAAGTACGAGCAGATCAACGATTACTTGTGCGAACAATTGGAATGGGAGGGAGAAGCAGAGGGGAACGCGGCCTGTGAGCAGGGGGAGACGAAAGAGCGGCGGAGAGGAAGCGCCGATGAGGAACAGGCCCGGGAGTTTACGCGGATCATTCAAAAATCCATTCGGAGGGCATTTCTCAAATTCGGAATGGTTTTAACGGCGGTTTTCCTGGCGATCCTGCTGTTTTTCCAGTTTGGGCTGTCGCCGCTGATGGATCGGCTTTACTACGATCCGGGGGAAATGACGGGGGAAACGGCAAATCGTTTGACTATGGATTTAAGTGTCTACGGAGAGGTTCACGATCTTCCGGTTCGAGGCTATGACGCCGCGGTTTACGACAAGGGCTACGGTACTTATGATATTCGAATCAATCAGACCTGGAGCACGGACCGCTCTTTTGAAAGCGTCGGAGGTACGATCCGCAGGGGCCACCTGACGCTGTATCAGCCCAACCTGCTCAAAACGATGAGCGTCAACGTGTTTGCGGATGTGAGCCGGAACGGACAGGAGGACGCTCAATGGGCCGCCGGGACTCCGGAGCAGGCAAAGGCGGCACTGTTCGATCTGGACGAAAAAGAAAGCTATCAGGCATACATCACCTTCGACCGGGATCTTTCCTTTCCTGAGCTGAAACAGTTTGAGAAGGATAACGATCTGGGGGTCTGGGGGGCGGTGCGAACCCGGAGCCCGGGCTTTGGAAATTTTGAGAACCTAGGCTTTTTTACCTCCCGATATTCCACATATCTATTTGAGAATTGGGATCAAGATCGATATCCGGAGCTTTTCCTGGGAACGGCAGAAGAGACCGGCGAGGGCGGCAGGGAATTGCCGCAGGCAGTGAAACAGCTGGAGCAAAAGAAGAACGACGAGGAAACCATGAAGACACATTTCCTCAGCTCGCTGCGCTATCTGGCTGACAATCAACGATTTCTGAGTTTGGTGGAGGATGTGACCCCCGGCTTTTTCAGAGACTATGAGGGAGCCGGTGCATATGTGGAGGAGCACGGGCTGGCGTTTTACGGCTGTTCGGTCAGAATGGGGAAAGAGGAACTTATCAAGCTGGCGGACAAAGAACACGTCTACGGCATTTATGTGGGGCCGGTTTATCACTAAAGGATGAAAAAGGGTCAACGGAGACGAGGACGGTGTGAAAGCATCGTCCTTTTCTTCTGACTCCATTGACATTCATGGAATCCATGCTACAATAATAATTGAGTGAAAATTCGCTCACAATAGAACCGCTTCTAATAATTTAAGATCGGAAACGGAAGGTACTTGAAAATGGAACGACGTGAAGCCAGACAATTGGTCATTCGGGCTGGCCATGAATTGGTGGAATCCGGCTTGATTGCGCGCACCTGGGGCAACGTAAGCTGTCGGGTGGATGAGCATACCTTTGCCATTACCCCCAGCGGGCGAAACTATTTGACCCTTACCGAAGAGGAAATCGTACTGGTCAAAACGGAGGATTTGACCTATGAGGGCGAGATCAAGCCTTCATCGGAAAAACGAATCCACGCCGCGGTCTACCGGCTGGAGCCTCAGACGAATTTCATCATACATACGCACCAGGAAAATGCCTGTGTGCTTTCCGCCCTGGGTCTTCCCTCAATCCCCATCCCCGAAGGCTACGGCACGCTGGGGTCCTTTGTTCCCTGCGCGGCTTACGCCATGCCGGGCACGCAGGCTCTGTGCGATCACACACTGGAAGCCCTGCGGCGGGCCGAGGGCCGCGCGGTGATTTTGGAACACCACGGGGCGCTCTGCACCGGAGCGGATTATGAGGAAGCCTTTCGAGCCTCTTCTGAATTGGAAGACGCTTGCGGAGTATATTTAAAGGAACTGTTTGCCCGGCACGCGCCTCAATCCATGGGAGGGGCCACCGGGAAACGGCCGGGACGTCCCTTCTGCGAAAGCCGCCGGAGTCCGGACGGCTATGTTCTGCTGCTGCGGTGCGGGAATGAACGTACCGGGGATGGCGATCCCGAGGAGATTCCGGTCCGCATGGGCGAAACGCTGCCCGTCTACGAAAGCGAGTGCCGGATTTATAACGAAATCTACCGCGCTCACCCGGAAATCAACTTTATTCTGGTTGCCGATGGGGAATCCACCGTTTGGTGTTCCAGGCGGAGCCGCCCGCTGAAAACCTACTTGGATGATTTCGCCCAAATGGTGGGACCCAAGGCAAAGGTGCTGGCACTCGAGCCCAAAGGGGTGAGCCGGGCGCTGCGGCAGGCCTCGGCT
>CAUHLX010000323.1 GCA_959606705.1 uncultured Bacillota bacterium
AGATTATAAAGAAGCAATACGGATTTTTTTCCGGGGAGGCGTTCTCACCTTTGCCGTTCTTTGTCTGGCGAGCTTTGCGATCTTATATATCCCGGCTTTGCGGAGTTTCGCCCACGAGCTGATCTTTGAAATGCCGTTTACGGAGGAGGGCGTTCTCAACTCGATCTTTTCGCAGGTCTTTATTCGAGACTGGCTGATTGCGCGGTCCGTCGCAGCCTTGGCGGCTGTGATTTGTCTGCGCTTTGTGGTCCGGAGTTACACCAAGCCGCGTAGAATGTTCTGGTGAGGAAAGAGGGGAATGAAATCGATGGAACGATGGAAAATCAACCTGTACACCCTTTGGGTTACGCAGGTTTTTTCTTTGATGAGCTTTGGGCTGGGGGTACCGTTTATTCCTTTTTACTTTCAGGATATGGGAGTGACGGACCCCACCCAGTTGAATTTTTTGGTGGGATTGTCCACGACGCTGCCGGCGGCCACCATGGCCATTGCGGCTCCCATCTGGGGGATCATTTCGGACCGTTACGGCCGAAAGAAAAATATCATGCGGGCGATGTTCTGTGCGGCCATCCTGCTGGCGTTGATGGGTTCGGTCAACCGCGTGGCTTTCTTTCTGGTGCTGCGTGCGTTTCAGGGAATTTTCACTGGAACCATCACGGCATCCATGGCCTTCGTATCGGCCAATACTCCGGAAAACCGCATGTCCTTCGCTTTAGGATTTATGACCTCTTCCAATTTTATCGGCTATTCCATCGGACCGTTTTTCGGAGGACTGCTGGCGGAATATATGGGGTATCAATTCTGCTTCGTATCAGGCGGGGTACTCATGCTGATCGGATTTTTCCTGGTGCTGGGGCTGGTCAAGGAAGACAAGAATTCCTATGGAATTCGGCTGAAGGAGGCGGGAGAAAAGAAAGAGAAGCGGCGGATGATCACTCCCTTCATCGTGGCGGTTTTAGCAACGGTGCTCATCGCCAGAATCGCCAGGACCATTTTCACTCCCTTCGTTTCGCTGTACGTGCAGGAATCCTTAGGAACTCTGACCGGCGCAGCCACATTTACCGGACTCATCAACGGAGTGACCGGACTGGCCACGGCGGTAGCCTCGCTGACCATCACTCGGCTGGGCGATCATCACGACAAATTCAAACTGACCTTCGCTCTTTGCTTGATTTCGCTGCCGGTCACTTTACTGCTGCTGCCATTTAAAGCCCTGTGGATCTTTACGATTTTCTATGCTCTTTACTTCTTTGCAGCAGGCGGAATCGAGCCGATTTTGACCTCGGCCGCTTCGGAATACACCAATCCCAGCGAGCGAGGCGTTCTGTTCGGAATGCTGGGGACCATCAGCAGCGTGGCCAACATGATCGCGCCTATGATCGGCTCCTTCGTGTCGATTCACTTCAGCCTCTGGGCGATTTTGGTGACCATTCCGCTGTTTACGGTGATTCAAATTCTAAGTCTCTTCCACTTTCGGAGAATGGGCAGCACCTCCGGCGGAACCTCCGACGACCCTTCCGACGAAAATCGTGCGCCCGCGGTTTGAATGGTTTGAATGGTTTGTGCTGCCCTTTTGAGCAAGCATACGAAACAGGGGAGCGAATGAAACGTCATTCCCGCTCCTGTTTTGCATTTCTAAGCGATTCCTTTTCCCTCCGGCCGGTGTCCGTGGCTGGGTCGATGACGATCTCCACGAACCGGCGCAGCACCGCCGACACCTCGGCGCGGGTGGCGTTTCCCTGCGGGTCAAAGCGGCTCCCGTCCTTGCTCTTGCTCTTGACATGATACGGGACTAAGTCTCAAGCCGAGGCTGTCCTGTGGAACAATAGAACCCCTTTTTCGATGAAGATGAGGAACAATGATATGAAGAAATGAAACGAAATGAGCTGAAATGAGCCGTTTGACATTTCCATGCCTAAATATTAGAATGAAAAAGCGAGTTTTGTGTTGTACACCTTAGGCGGATCAGGCATAGTGGCAAGCAGGGCCAAAAGGTTGGAATTTATTAAAATAGAAACGGAGAAATTTTCATGAGTATATTGACTGCGGAGCATGTGACTCACGGATTTGGAGGACGGCGGATTTTAGAGGACGCTTCGTTCCGGCTGCTGGCCGGGGAGCACGTGGGGCTGGTGGGAGCCAATGGGGAGGGGAAGACTACTTTCCTGGAGATCATCACCGGGCAGCTCCAGCCGGACGAGGGAAAAATAGAATGGGCCAAGCGGGCCACCGTGGGGTATCTGGACCAGCATTCCACGCTGAAGAAAGGGATGACGGTCCGTGACGTTCTGCGGGACGCTTTTCACAGCGATTTCCAATTGGAACGGGAGATGCTGTCCCTCTATGAAAAAATGGGGGAAGTGGAAGGCGAACAATTGGAAGAAATGATGGAAGACGCGGGGGAAATTCAGCAGATTCTGGAGCACAGCGGTTTTTACACTCTGGACGCCAAAATCGAGGAAGTGGCCGGCGGTCTGGGTCTGGCCTCCATCGGTCTGGACCGGGATGTCAGCGAGCTTTCCGGGGGGCAGCGCACCAAGGTTCTGCTCACTAAGCTCCTTTTAGCCGATCCGTCGATTCTGATTCTGGACGAACCTACCAACTATTTGGATCAAGAGCACATTGCTTGGCTGACACGTTATCTGCAAAACTACGAAAACAGCTTTATTCTGGTGTCCCACGACATCGACTTTCTCGATCAGGTGGTCAATGTCATTTATCATGTAAACGAAGGAGTCCTCACCCGCTATTCCGGGACCTACGACGAATTCCTCAAAATGTACGAGGTCAAGCGGATGCAGGAAGAAAAGGCCTACGAACGGCAGAAACAGGAAATCGAAAAGATGGAAGATTTCATCGCTAGAAATAAGGCTCGCGTGGCGACCCGGGGCATGGCCAACAGCCGTCAAAAACGGCTGGACAAGATGGAGATTCTGGCCAAACCCAAGGAAAAACCCAAGCCTACCTTCGGTTTTCAGTCCGATCGCACGCCCAGCCGATTCATCGCAGAAGCTGTCGATCTCGTTTTAGGTTACGGAGAGCCGCTGACCCGACCGGTGACCTTTGCTCTGGAACGAGGGCAGAAGGTGGCGGTGGTCGGCACCAATGGTCTGGGAAAAACCACCTTGCTGCGCACGATTCTGGGGGAGATCAAACCCGTTTCCGGCAAGGTGGAGCTGGGTGATTTTCTTTCCCCCGCCTACTATGCTCAGGAATCCGAACGGGACAGCGATAAAAGCGCGCTGGAGAGTTTTTGGAGTGAATTTCCTTCGTATACCAATGGAGAAGTCCGGGCGGCGCTGGCAAAATGCGGTCTAACGGCAGAACACATCGAAAGTCAGATGAAGGTCCTGTCCGGCGGAGAAAACGCCAAAGTACGGCTGGCCAAGCTGATGCAGCGGCCCGCCAACTGGCTGGTGCTGGACGAGCCCACCAACCATTTGGATGTGGATGCCAAGGAGGAACTGAAAAAGGCGCTGAAGGAGTATCGCGGCACTATTTTGCTGGTGTGCCATGAGCCATCCTTTTAAGAGGATTTCATAACCGATGTGT
>CAUHLX010000324.1 GCA_959606705.1 uncultured Bacillota bacterium
GGGCTATTTCGAATCCGCGGACAACGGGACCATCTTTCTGGATGAAATCGGCGAGCTGCCGCTGGACCTGCAGGCCAAGCTCCTGCGAGCCATACAGGACGGCGAGTTTTACCGGGTGGGGGGGACCACGCCCATCAAGACCAATGTGCGGATTCTCTCAGCCACCAACCGAAATCTGGAAGAACAGATGGAGAACAAAAGCTTTCGCAGGGATCTGTATTATCGATTGAACGTGTTTCCCATCCGGGTGCCGGATCTGAGCGAACGAAGGGCGGAGATTCCGGCGCTGGTGAATCATTTTTTGACGAAATATGGAGAAAAGTTCGGGATCGAACGAACGATTTCTCCGGAAGCCTTGGAATATCTGCAAAACTGCGATTGGCCGGGAAACATTCGGGAGCTGGAAAACGTGGTGCAGCGCCTGCTGATCACCGCTAAGAGCGAATCGATTACCATCTTTGATGTGATGAAGGAGCTGCACACCGACCTGTACGGCGCCATCGGTGAAATCGCAGGGCTGGACGAGGAGGCACTGGGAGAGGAAAGCCTGGATCTGGCGACACTGGTGGACAATTTTGAAAAGAATATCATTCGATACGCCTGCGAAAAGTACGGCTCCTCGCGAAAGGCAGCCAAAGCCATCGGAATCAGCCAGACACAGCTGGTGCGCAAAAAGAACAAATATCAGCTCTGATTCAGAGGAATTTTCGGTTGGAATGCATGGATAAAGCAGAGAATAAGCCGGGCTGAACCTAAAATGGTTCGGCCCGGCTTGCTGTTTGAGTATAAAACGGTTCAAAAAGAAACGCTCCCTTGGCAAGATTCGGCGCCTTGTCCTTAAAATATTTGGATATCCGGAAGAACCGCCTTGAAATCATGGGGAATTTCCGGGAATCAGGGCGATAATGTTTGATTGGCACGGTATTTGCTCTATGTATAGGCATAAAAATGATGGTCAAGTTTTGCGAGACCGCAAATTAAAAAAATCAGTTGAAACAAATTGAAGGAGGACAAAAAGATGAAAAAAGGAAATCCCTATGGCACCCACAGAGTTATCTCCCCGACGGGCGTTCTGCCGCAGCCTGCGGACAAAATTGACAATACAATGGAAATCTACGATAACGAAGTTCTGATTGATGTCAAGACTTTGAACATCGATTCCGCCAGCTTTACTCAGATCGAGAAGCAGGCCAACGGCGACTTGGAAGAAATCAAGAAGATCATCCTTCATAATGTAGAAATGCAGGGCAAGCATAGAAATCCCGTCACCGGTTCCGGCGGCATGCTGATCGGTACCGTCAAGGAGATCGGGCCGGCTTACGAAGGCGACCTTAAAGTTGGCGACAAGATCGCGACGCTGGTTTCCCTGTCCCTGACTCCGCTGGTAATCGACGAGATCCTGGAGATCCGTCCCGCCATTGATCAGGTTGATATCAAAGGCCAGGCGATTCTCTTCCAGAGCGGCATCTACGCGGTTCTGCCCGAGGATCTGCCGGAAAACGTGGCGCTGTCCGTACTGGACGTGGCGGGGGCTCCCGCTCAGGCGGCCAAGCTGGTTCGTCCGGGCAATACCGTCGTCGTCATCGGCGGCGGCGGCAAATCCGGTCTGCTGTGCCTCTACGAGGCTAAGAAGATGGCCGGAGTTACCGGCAACGTGATCTGCATCGCCGGCTCCCCCAAGAGCGAGGCGAGAGCCAAGGATTTGAAGCTGGCTGATCACTACGCAGTGGTCGACGCGACCGATGCCGTGGCCATGTATGAAAAGGTCATGGAATTCACCGACGGAAAGCTGGCTGACGTGGTCATCAACTGCGTTAACATTGAAAATACCGAAATGGGCAGCATTCTGGCCTGCAAGGACGACGGTCTGGTTTACTTCTTCAGCATGGCCACCAGCTTTACTAAGGCTGCGCTGGGCGCGGAAGGCGTAGGCAAGGACGTGAACATGATGATCGGCAACGGCTACACCAAGGGCCACGCCGCGATTTCTCTGCAGGTTTTGAGAGAAAGCCCGGAAATCCGCGCACTGTTTGAGAAGCTGTACGCGTAACATTCGTTTTGAACCGTGGCCCCGCCTTTGAAGCAGGGTCACGGTTTCGTATGAATCTTTCCGAAAATCAATGTCGCGTGAGTGAATGTAGTTAAAAGGAGAAGGAAAAATGGCAGAGAGAAGAAGTTTCAGAGACATCGAGCTCTACAAGGACGTAACCGACGAACAGTGGAACGATTGGAAATGGCAGGTCGCCAACCGAATCACCACGGTAGAACAGCTGAAGAAAGTAATCAATCTGACGGAACAAGAGGAGAAGGACATTACCGAAGTTGCAAAGAATTTCCGCCTCGGCATCACTCCTTATTACGCTTCCTTGATGGACCCCGACGATCCCCGCTGCCCTGTTAGAATGCAGGCGGTGCCCGTGATCGCGGAAAACCACAGAAGCGCGGCCGACATGCTGGACCCGCTCCACGAGGACGAGGATTCCCCGGCTCCCGGCCTGACCCACAGATATCCGGACCGTGTTCTGTTCCTGATCACGGACCAGTGCTCCATGTATTGCAGACACTGCACCAGAAGAAGACTGGCCGGCGAGACCGACGGAGCCAGGAGCATGGAAGATATCGATAAGTGCATCGAATACATCCGGAACACTCCGGTGGTGAGAGACGTTCTGCTGTCCGGCGGCGACTGCCTGCTGGTGGATGACGACGTCCTCGAATACATCATTAAAAAGCTGCGGGAAATCCCGCATGTGGAGATCGTCCGCATGGGTTCCAGAACCCCCGTCGTCATGCCGATGCGTATTACCGACGATCTGTGCAACATGCTGAAGAAATATCATCCCATCTGGCTGAACACCCATTTCAACCACAAGAAGGAAATGACTGCGGAAGCTGCGGCCGCCGTCGCCAAGCTGGCGGATGCCGGTGTGCCTCTGGGCAACCAGTCCGTTCTGCTGAGAGGCGTCAACGACTGCGTACACATCATGAGAGAGCTGGTACAGGTTTTGGTGAAGAACAGAGTTCGCCCGTACTACATCTATCAGTGTGACCTGTCCCTGGGCATCGAGCATTTCAGAACCCCGGTTTCCAAGGGCATCGAGATTATCGAAGGACTGAGAGGCCATACCTCCGGATACGCGGTACCCACCTTTGTCGTGGACGCTCCGGGAGGCGGCGGCAAGACGCCGGTTATGCCTCAGTACGTGATTTCTCAGACCCCGGAAAAGGTGATCCTGAGAAACTACGAAGGGGTCATCACCACCTACACCGAGCCGACGGATCTGCCCAAGCTGGAATGCACCTGCGATTACTGCACCGGCAAGAAGCGGTACGAGTACGAAGGCGTCGCGGGTCTGGAGCAGGGCGAGCGTCTGTCCATGGAGCCCCAGGATTTGCTGCGTCACAGAAGAAACAAGAAATAAGAGTTCGGATCGGGGTGGGGCGGAGAACTTCCGCCCGGTCCCGAAGCAATCCGCCGGCCGGTCACGATGATCCCGCGGCCAGGCCGCGGGCGTTGGCCCGGGCGGCGGATTGTTCTGTTTAAATAGA
>CAUHLX010000325.1 GCA_959606705.1 uncultured Bacillota bacterium
AATTGCCGCGCCCCTGGACGTGGACGGCGACTCCACCCGCGGGCTGGCGGCGGCCAATCCCTATCTGATTTCCGATGCCAGAGAACTGTCCATGCTGGACTGGGATTCCTATCTGCAAGGGAACTACTACTTTAAACTCACAAACGATATCGACTTGGCGGACTGGTGTGCACAGAGTCAGGCGGCCGGCGGGATCGGCTGGAGCCCCATCGGGGAACGGAACAACAAATACTTCAGCGGCAATTTCGACGGAGACGGTCATCTCATTAAGAACCTGGACATCCGTGTCACTCAAAATTTGTCCCGGAACCATTGCGGCATCGGTCTGTTCGGGACGGTCTGCAACGGCGTGATCGAAAATCTCATTCTGGAAGGAGTGAATCTTTCCGTATTTTCCTCCAATTACAATCCCGTGGGCGGCATCGCGGGGGAAGTGGAAGAAAGCACATCCTTCACCTTCCGAAACTGCGCCGTCTTGTCCGGAACGCTCAAAGAAAATCGCCAGACCGCCAATGTAAACTCGGCGGCCGGCGGGATCGTGGGAAACATCGAGGGCGGAGGAACAACGGTGGTGTCGGTGGAAAACTGTTACAACGGCGCGGATCTCTATGCGATGTCCGGCACGGAAAGCGGAGGCGGTTCCGGCGGGATTGTGGGAAAAATCTTGACCAAAGGCAACTCTGTTTTCATTTCAAACTGTGTGAGTACGGGGAAAGTGTTCGGCTACGATGACGTATTGAACGGAACCGGGGCGGGCAGCATCATCGGAACCGCCAATAGCCCCGAGGCGTTCATTTCCGTGAACAACAGCTATTATGACCGTACGGCGTATCCCTATGACAGTGTCTATGGGACCAGTATGACCGCCATCGAGCTGAAATCAGCGACAAACAGCAAGCTTTCCCTTGATTCGGCGGTCTGGACCGCCACGGCGAGCGGCGGCTATCCCATGCTGAACATCTATGCCCCCGCGATTGCCCAGGCGGTATTTTCACCGGAAAGCGGCATTACTCGTGTCAATGGGACCTTTCGCGTCTCATTGACCGGTGCGAAGCCATCTTATGATACCACGACAATTGACTGGACATCAGACGATCCCGGTGTTGCCTCGGTGGCTGCCGAAGGGGATTCCTGGTCCGCCGTCATCACCGGAAAATCCGTGGGCAGCACCACTATAAAGGTAGGCAATTCCTCATTTCCGGTTGAAGTGAAGGAGGAAGGCAGCGGCTGCGGCTGCGGCTGGACCGGAAGCTCCTTACAGCCTACGGCGGCCGGCGGCCGGACCCATCAGGAATGCTTTACGGCAGGCACGGGCACCGAGAGCGATCCCTATCTCATCTATACCGCGGCTCAGCTGCAGCATATGAATCATGCAAATCACGTGAGGCAGGGGGCTTATTATAAGCTGATGGCCGATATCGATTTGACGGAATACGATAGTGACGGCAATTCAACCAATGGAAACTGGACTCCCATCGGTAATTTAATGAATGACACCAATGTGAATGCGTCCTATGGTTTTTTAGGGACACTTCTTGGCAATGGACACATCATCTCCGGGATGACGATTGCCGGAATGGTGAATAGCAATAGCACTTCACGCAGTGCGTTCGGCCTTTTTACCTCCTTCAACGGCCATGTGCAGGTACGCGATCTTATTTTGGAAGATGTTAACATCCATATTACCAGAACATCGGAGGTGTTTATAGCGGCCGGAGCGTTGGTTGGAGAATGCTTTGACGGCAATGTCATTATAGAAAATTGTGCGATGCTCTCTGGAACAATAAAGGTGGCCGACGGTGGTTCTTTGACTATGCCGGCTGGTTTAGGGGGATTTACGGGACAAGCAGTACCCGCGGTCGGGTTCGTTCAAATTGAAAATTGTTTTAATGGAGTGGATGTTATTTATGAGGCTGACGCCGCCGCGACTTACAGAATGTGCGGTGGTATTATGGCCGGTGCCGGGGGGGCGGTACAGGTTCACCATTGTATCAATGTGGGAAAGGTCCAATCTCCCTCGGATATCAGCGCTATTTTAGCAGCTAACATATCCGGCAATACACCGGAGATGAATTTTACCAATAATTATTTTGATTCTACCGTAGTGCCGACGCAAAAAGTGTCCGTCGGCAGTGCGAGCAAAAGCATAGGACAGGGCATGGAGACCGCACAATTAAAGGCCGCCACCAACGCCATGCTGGGCAATGCGGACCCTGCCGTTTGGACCGCCGCTTCGCACCCGGCTTACCCCATGCTGAACATTTATCAGCCGAAGACATCCGGAGCGACGCTGTCGGCTGCTTCCGCCAAGCTGCCGTCCGACGCGGAGTTCGAGCTTTCCATCCTGGAGGTGGAGCCGTCTTACGATACGGCAAAGATCGAATGGACCAGCGACAATCCCCGAGTCGCCGCCGTGATCACGGCCGCGGCTGACCCCTGGAATGCCACGGTGACGGCGGTCGCCCCGGGGACGACCACCATTCGCATGGGCGCCGCCGCCTGCATCATCAACGTGGAGGCGCGTACTCCGGCAACACTTGTGGTAACAGGTCCGGCGACGGTGGCGATTCCGCCGCAGAATGAGAGCCCCAAAGTCGTTTCCTACACGGTGACGGCGCTGGATCAGTTCGGCGCGCCCATCTCCCCGGGAGGAGTGGGCTTCTCCGTCACCGGGGGAGCGGCGGAGCTCCTGAGCATCGATGGGACGAGCGGTATTCTTACGGTACCCAGCGAGACTCCGGCCGGGTCGATCACCATCTTCTACGAGGCGATGAATGGATTGATGGCCTCGGCGGATGTCGTGCTGACCAAAGAAAACGAGGGAGAGCTGGCATCCGTGCAGATTTACGGAAATACAACGATTCAGGTCCCCGTTGGAACGGGGACCACACGTCAGTACACGGCAAAGGGGTTTGACCGGTACGGCAGAGAGGTGACCATCGGCGCTGTGAGCTGGGACATTTCCAAGATCAACGGGATCACCATCGACAGCGGCGGCGTGCTGACCGTTGGAGCGAATGCGCCGGGAGGAACGGTGACGGTGATGGCGGGAGTCGGCGGAGTCAGCGGTTCCAAAACGGTGAAAATCGATCGAACCGTGGATGGCGCGCAGATTCAGATGGGAGACTATATTCGCGTGGGCGGTGCAGAATTTCGTGTGGCAATCACCGGAGTGGATGACGTGGCAAATCGGGTCCTGCTGTTTTCCGTGCACGGACTGGAAACGTTCATGCGTTTCGACCCTTACGGCAATGCTTGGGTCGACAGTGAACTGAGGAGATTTTTAAATGATTCGCCACCTGCAAGCGGTGGAAATTCAGCCCAGATTTTTCGAAGACAGGTCGAAGAAAATGGGGAGCTGAACCATTTGCTTTCCACTGAGACCGGAGAGAAAATCAGTCTGGTCTCCATCGAAGAGCTGGATCAAATGGCCTTAGACGATCGTATCTTCTCCGAAACGGCGGCCCCGGATTTCGTAGACGATCAAGGAGCGCTTCATGGATCCGCCTACTATCTTACAAAATCTAAAGGCGAC
>CAUHLX010000326.1 GCA_959606705.1 uncultured Bacillota bacterium
AATGCAGCCAAATCATAGATTTGGGCATTTCTAGCATAAATTCCGCGGACGGCGAGGTGCCGATTCGCCCAAATCGCGCAGAAATTTGTCGGCGAATTGGACAGCCGGCACAAAAGTGCTCGGGTGACGCTTCTCAGATCGCGCGGAATGTTCATACGATGAAATGCAGCCAAATCATAGATTTGGGCATTTCTAGCATAAATTCCGCGGACGGCGATCTGACGCTTCTCAGATCGCGCGGAATGTTACGAGTTCTTCATAATCACGCTTTCGATCACATCCGAGACGTTTTCACACACGTCACAGCACTGTTCCATGCTGTCGAACACCTTGGTCCAGCCAATGATTTCGATGGGATCCTTGCAGGTGGTATACAGATTTCTCATCCCTTCCATATACAGCCTGTCCCCTTCCTCCTCCAGCCGATTGACCTCCACGATGAGACCGTGCAGCGTCTGGGATTTACGGAAGTTGTGAAATTCCTCCAACGCTTCGGAAAGCGCTTTACAGCAGCTGGTGATCACATCCGCCATCTTGATGGCTTCCTTGCGCACCGCCCGGATGTTGAACATGTACATCCGGATCATGATGTCCTCGATGGCGTCCGTCACGTTATCGATGGCGTGGGCCATATCCATTACGTCCTCCCGTTCGATGGGCGTAATGAACTCCTTGGAAAGCTTTTTGATCATAATATGCTTTTCAATGTCCGCCTGATGCTCGATGTCGTGAATTTCCTCCATCCGTTCCTGAAGCTCGTCCGCGTTGTAGTTTTTCATAATGCGGTCCAAATGCTCCGCCGCCCGGCAGGAAAACCCCACCAGCTCCACAAACTTGTCGAAATAGGTTTCATCCTTTTTTCGAAGCACTTCCTGTCACAACCTTTCTTAATTGAAAACCGCAGTTAACCGGCAGCAGCCGTTAAAAAATCCTCATAAACAGCAGGGCCATGAGAAAACCAATCAACCCGCAGCCGGGGAAAGTCAGCACCCAGGTCAGCGCCATGTCCTTGACTACCGCCCAGTTCACCGCCGACAGCCGCCGGGCCGCCCCCACTCCCATGATGGCAGTGGTTTTGGTATGAGTGGTGCTCACCGGAATCCCCGTGAGAGAGGACAGCAGCAGACAACCTACGGCGGCGGCATCCGCCGAAAATCCCTGGTACCTGGAAAGACGCACCATATCCATTCCCACCGCCTTGATGATCCGCATTCCTCCGATGGAGGTCCCCAGAGCCATCACCGCGGAGCAGAGCACCATCAGCCAGACCGGAATGGCAAAACTGGCGGCGCCGCCATCTCCCCGGGCCAAAAACACGCCCAAGAGAAACACCCCCATAAACTTTTGCCCGTCCTGGGCGCCATGCATGAACGCCGTAGCGGCGCCGCCGCAGATCTGAGCCTTTTGGAAGAACCGATCCGCCCTTCTGCGTTCCATCCCGTGAAACAGACTTTCCGTGATTCGGGAAGCGGCGAAGCCGGCTCCGAAGCCCAGTACGGTCGACAGCACCAAACCGTAAATCACCTTGATCCATTCATGGGGATTAATCCCCGAAAGCCCTCCCTGCAGCGCGATCGCCGCTCCGGAGATCCCCGCGATCAGAGCGTGACTCTCGCTGGTGGGAATCCCGAAATACCAGGCGGCGGTAGCCCAGAGAACGATGGACACCAGCGCCGCGCAGAGCGCCACCAGCGCCAGATGCGGATTCCCATGGAAATCCACCATGTTGTAAATGGTCATGGCTACGGTAGCGTTCACCATAGTCATCACCAAAACCCCCAAAAAGTTAAAGACCGCCGCCATCAGAATCGCGCTGCGCGCTCCCATGCTCCGGGTGGACACACAGGTCGCGATGGCGTTCGGCGCGTCGGTCCAGCCATTCACCAAAACCACGCCTAAAGTCAGGACCACCGTAATCAAAAGAGCCGGACTCCCGAAAAGCTCCGCCAAAAATTCGGACAGAGAAATTGTCATTGCAGCGTTCCTCCTCATGCCTCCCGGTGTCCGCCGCCTTCGATATTTCTAAGGTTCGGTGTCCGACGTTCATCCGTGGTTTTATGATACCATATCTTGCTTTCAGCCGCAACGCCCGCGCGTCGGCTTCCCAATGGCTATTATTATACCTGTCTCGTGATGAAAATCTTCGAGAATTTTGTCGGCGTACCCCGTATATGAGAAGGCCAAGGTGTGGTACAATAAACCTAATTACAAAGTCGATAAGGAGGAACCTTCGCAAATGAAAAGAATTCTGATAACCGGCGGCCCCACCAACGAGGCGGTCGATGAAGTGATGAAAATAACCAATATGTCCACCGGAAAGCTGAGCCTGCAGCTGGCAAAAAGGGCGCTGGCCTGCGGCTGTCAGGTCTGCCTGATCGTGAATGAAAGCGTGACCCGCAGCGATCTGTTTGAGCGATACGGCTTAAAAGACGAGGCCAATCTGGAAGTGATCCCGGTGGAATCCACACAGGACATGCTCACCGCTTTGGACCAGGCCCGCGGGACCCGCCGGGACGTGGTGATCCACGCATCCGCCGTAGGAGACTACAAGCCGGAGTTCACCTTTCGAATGGAGGATATGGCGGCGGAGCTGGCCAGGACGGCGGAAGAGCTCATCGAGGACGGAACGAAGCTCTCTTTCAACGCCGGTTCCTCCATCGCTGAAAGCGACTTTGAGGAAGCCTTTCTTTCCGTTTTGACCAATCCCTCCTGCAAAGTGGATGACAGCACAAAAATCAGCAGCTACGAACCCCATTTGACGGTGAAGCTCACGCTGACGACCAAGCTGATCGCCCGCCTGCGGGATTGGTATCCCGACGCTGTTCTCATCGGATTCAAGCTGCTGGAAAACGTACCTCACGAGCATCTCGTCGAGGTCGCTCAAAAGCTCTGTGAAAAAAACCGCATGGATTACATTTTGGCCAACGATCTGGCCGAGCTGAGACAGGGCCGTGCCACCCGCTATATGGTGAACGCCCGGGGCTTTACCGGCATCGCGTTCAACGCTCCTAAGGAAGGAAGCCCGGATCTGGCGGATTACGCCGCGGAACACTGGTTCTAAATCTCGTCGTAAATATCGTAAAACCCCTTTCCTCGTCCGATGACCTGGGAGGTTTCGGTTACCGTCACAAAAGCCTTGGCGTCGATCTTCTTCACCAGGGCTTTTAGTTTCGCCACCTGGGTGATGCCCACCACGGTGTAAATCATGGTCTTTTCCTGACCGGTGTAGGCCCCCTCCCCTTTCAGAACCGTAACGCCCCGTCCCAGCTCGTTGAGGATCGCGGCGGCCAGCTCTTCGTTTCGCTGATCGGAAACGATGAAGATCATCCGTTTGTGGTTGAGACCGTCCACCACGTAGTTGCTCACTTGAGTAGCCACGAACATGGCGGCCAGAGTCATCACGGAAATATCCACCCCGAAAAAATACATGGAGACGCTGATGACCAGCAGATTCATGAGAAATCCCACGGTGGAAATGTTCAGAGAAAATTTTCGGTTGACGATCTTGGCGATGATATCCGTCC
>CAUHLX010000327.1 GCA_959606705.1 uncultured Bacillota bacterium
CCAGCTTCCGATACGCTCCCACGACCTCGTCCCAACGGCCCCCCGGCAGGCTCTTAAAATCATCGGAATGAATGCAGGTGATGCCGCAGCGGTTCAAATCCTTTACCGCTTCCAGGATGACCTCCTCGATCTCCTTCTCCGTAAACCGGGGAATAAAGGATTGATAGAGCATCATCGCCGTTTCTTTCAATATGCCCTTTTCCAAGTCCACATTTTTACGAATCTCCGGTGCCAGCTCCATCTGAGCCAGATGGTCCGTCACATAAGAGTTGACCGCCACAATGTGTCCGCAGGTCCGCAGGAGACAGATGGGCCGCTGTGTGGTAATCTGATCCAAATCCTGTTTATTGGGAAAACGCTGCTCCTTCAAATGTTCCTGATTCCAGCCCATCCCCAGGATGTACTTGGGATCTTTTTGCAGATATTCCTTTCCCCGTTTAACGATCTCGGCAATACTGCTCAAACCGGCCAGCGGCAGAGTCTTTTTAAAAAAACCGTAGTGCAGAATATGAAGATGCGTATCGGAAAATCCCGGCAGCATCAGCTTTCCTTTTAAATCAACCCGTTCCGCACCGTCCAGCGCCAAGGCCTCCTCATCGCTTCCCAGAAACGAGATCCTTCCATTCTCTACTCCAATCGCTTGATAAATGGTTTCATCGGCGTCCATGGACGCAATCTTTCCATTGTAATACAGTTTCATGCTTTCTCTCCCCTTTCTTATTTTGATATTTTACCACAATCACCGATTCCTCGGAATGGTTCCTATTCCTGATAACGTAAAATAATTGCCTCCGCAATTTTCATTCCATCCACGGCCGAAGACACGATTCCTCCGGCGTAACCTGCGCCCTCCCCTCCGGGATATACGCCTTTGACAGGCTGCTGCCGTGCCCACTGGCCTTCCAGCGTTTCCCCTCTCAATATCCGCACCGGAGAAGAGCTCCGCGTTTCCACCCCCGTCATCAGGGCGTCCGGCCGGTCGAAGCCGGCCAGCTTTCTGCCCAATCTGGGAATTGCCTCCCGTATGGCTTCCACCGCGAACTCCGGCAGACAGTCGGAGAGCTGGGCAAATCGTACTCCCGGCCGATAGGTGGGCTCCGGTGCATCCGTATTCCGCAGGGCGTCCGTATTCCGCAGGTCATCCGTATTCCGCAGGGCGTCCCCGTTCTTCATAAAGTCTCCGACCAGCTGAACCGGTGCTGAGTAATCCCCGCCTCCCAGTTCAAAAGCCAGCCGTTCATACTTTTCTTGAAACTCCACCCCTGCCAGCGGATCCACCGATCCGAAGTCCTGCGGCCTTACATCTACCAGCAGCGCGCTGTTGGCGTTGGTTCCCGCCCGGTCCCGATAGCTCATTCCGTTGGTAACCACACCGCCCGCTTGAGAGGCCGCGCCTACGACGAACCCTCCGGGACACATGCAGAAGGTATAAACTCCCCGCCCGTTTTCACATCGCCAGGACAGCTTGTAATCCGCGGCCGGCAGTCCCAGCTTATCGTGCTCCGGCCCGAATTGAGCCTGATTCACCATGGCCTGGGGATGTTCGATACGCACTCCGATGGAAAAAGGCTTCTGCTCCATATGAATTCCCGTTTCACGAAGCATGCGCACCGTATCTCTGGCGCTATGCCCCAAAGCCAGAATGAGAATCGGCGTTTCGATCCTTCCGCCGCCGCTGGTCCGCACAGCGCAAAGAGCTCCTTCCTCGTCAAACTCCAGACCGTTGAGACAGTGTTCGAATCGTACTTCCCCTCCCAAAGAAAGGATCGTTTCCCGAATCCGAACCACCACCTGCCGGAGAACATCTGTCCCGATATGAGGCTTCTGTCGGTACAGCAGCTCTTCTCCGCCCCCGGCCTCCACCAGCTCCCGCAATACCTGCCGGACCCGCGGGTCCCGAATCTGCGTGGTCAGCTTTCCGTCCGAAAAGGTTCCCGCTCCTCCCTCGCCAAATTGTACGTTCGACTCAGGGTCTAATATTCCTTCCTCCCAAAACCGCTCCACATCCGCGGTTCGCCGTTCCATCGATCTGCCGCGTTCCAGTACGATGGGCCGATATCCCGCCCGCGCCAGCGTCAACGCCGCAAACATGCCGCAGGGCCCGAAACCCGCTACTACGGGGCGGCCGGTCAGCGGAGCTCGGTCCTTTAACTCTTCCGGGGACATCTTCGACCGCACATCCTCATAGACGATCTCCGGCGCCGCCTCCAGCTTAAGCTTCCCGCCCCGCGCCAACAGCTCTTTTTCCGACTGTCCGGTCACGGTAAAATCCACCGTGTAGACCAGCCGAATGTTCTGTTTGTCCCGGGCGTCGACGGACTCCTTGACGATCTGCCAGGATGCCACGGCAAGCCCCTTGCGCCCCAGCTTCTTCAAGATTTTCTCCGGAAGCCGCTCCGTCGACTCTCCCGGCTTTAACTTTATTTCGTGGATTCTCAGCACACAGCCACGCCCCTTTCCCCGTGAAACAAAAAAGCTGGTGCGAAAGATGCATCAGCCATTCCTATCCTACCTTCATCTTTTAAGGAATCTCGAAACCTTGATCAACTTCCAATGGAACAAAATAAATCGGATCGCCGTTTCTTCCAGTTTAATTATATTACCACCTTTCAACATCGCTTTCAATACTTCAACATAAAAAATGTTTAATTATGGAATATATTTCACTTATTATAAACTTCTTTCTATCTACGGTGCCCCTGGGATTTCGACTCCGGTTCCACCTCAACGAGCCGCCGACTGTCCCGCCGCAAAGCCGGAGCTCCAAGCCCACTGAAGATTAAACCCTCCGCAGCGTCCGTCCACATCCAATATTTCTCCCGCAAAATACAGTCCGGGAACCTTCCTCGATTCCAGCGTTTCTTCCCGCACCTCCGAGACATCCACGCCCCCGGCGGTAACCTGCGCCTCGTTCCACGGCCGCTTTCCCGTGACGGAAAACCGCCAATGCTTCATCTGATCTCCCAACGCTTTCAGCGCTTCGAATGTCAGATCGCCGATCAGCCCCGGTCCCCGCGACCCGCTTCCCCTTCCACGTTCCCCGCAGCCTGCTTCCAAAAGCAGGACCCCTCCCAGCTTGTCGGGAAGCACCCCGTCCAGGAATGTGCCGGCCGGTCGCTTCGCCAGCGTCTCCCTGCGGCGGCACAGCAGCTCCAGCAGCTTCTTCTCCGACAGCTCCGGGCAGAGATCCACTTCCACGACATAACGCCCCTTTTGCAGCGCTCCGGAATCATCTCTGAGACTTCGACTCAGATCGAAAACACAGATTCCCGAAAGTCCGTGAACGGTGAATTGAATCTCCCCCAGCTCCTCCGCGATCCTCTTTTTCCCACGAATTAAAGTCACCCGTCCTTGCGCGCGAACCCCGGAAATCTTCTGACGATGCGCTCCTTCGCATTCCAACTGAACCAAGGCCGGTGTCACGGGAACAATTCCGTGTCCCAGCCTTTTCGCCAATCTAAAACCATCCCCGGTACAGCCGTACTGTCCCCCCGCGTTCCCTCCGGTGGTGAGAACCAC